>CAITZN010000181.1 GCA_903896915.1 uncultured bacterium | reverse complement strand
GAGCTGATCAGCAAGGTCGGTCAAGGGCGCATTGATGCCACTGTGGGTTCGGCTCTTGATATTTTCGGGGGCATCGGTTTGCGTTATCGTGACGTGGTGACTTTCCATGAATGCATCGGATCTTGAGGGACAACCGGACCGCACGGCTCATCTTGTCGAATTGAAATTATTGCTCTCCGAAGATCTTTATCGAGCTTTCCAGCGATGTTTGTGGATACAAATAAACGAAACCGGGCAGACGCAACTTGATCTTATGGAGGAGGTCATCCGTGATTTTTTGATTAAACACGGTTGTTGACCGGTAGAAGCAAAAAATAACCCTTCGCTTGACCTGTATCACACCTTCATTTAATATAGTCGATTAACTTGAAATCGGCAGATGCCATGCTGACCCTTACACTCGTCCCTGCAGAAACCCCTATGAGTGAACGAGAACGAAAGACAAAACTGGACAAGATCCGTGTTTTTGTTGATAAAATGCCAAGTCTCTCCACCACGGTCAGCAAGGTTTTGGAGATTTGTAGCAGGACGGACACCGCTCCCAACGATCTTAACAAGGTTATCTCCCTGGATCCTGTATTAACCGGTCAAGTACTCAAATTAATTAACTCAGCTTATTATTCCTTGGTTAATAAGGTCACCTCACTGACCAGGGCTATCATCATGCTGGGACTGAACACGGTTAAAAATCTTGCCTTATCAACGGCCATCATTAGAAGCGTCGGCCAGGCAAAAAAATCGAAAGCCCTCCCCATTAAGGATTTCTGGGCACATTCCATCGGTGTCGGGGTTATGGCCAAATTGCTGGCTGTTGAGCGTGGCCTACCCTTAATAGATAGGGAAGAGTATTTTGTTGCCGGGTTATTGCATGATCTCGGGAAGATACCCTTTGGTGATGAATACACCGATGTTCTCGTTCACACTAAGGCAACCCAGGAACCCCTTATCCATCTAGAACAGCGCATTATGGAAATCGACCATGAGGAGGTAGGGTATATGATTGCCTCCAAGTGGAAACTCAATCCGGTCATTACTGATGCCATCTGCCACCACCACGCTCCCCTGCTCGCGGCTCCCGAAAATCAGGCGCTGGTCGCCACAGTTGCCCTTGCCGATTTTTATATCTGTCTGTTCGATATTGGCTATGCTGGCAACCGTTTCCCCGATGAAGAGCAATTGGTAACGCTTTTGGGGATTTGCGAATTGGAGTGGGATGCCATCGTCAATCTGTCTGAGGCGGTCGACGCAGAGATAAAAAAGGCTGAGATTTTTCTGCAAATTTAATTGATTACATGTCACCTAAACAACAGGTATGGCGAAATGATACAGGTTAAATTTTGGGGGGTGCGAGGTTCCATCCCCTGTCCGGGGCCGAAGACCATGAAATACGGGGGCAATACAGCCTGTATTGAACTGCGTTTTCCAGAGGTTAATCGTCACATTATCATCGACGCCGGTTCTGGTATCCGTGATTTGGCCAATTTTATGTTGGCTAACGATTTACCCAAAGGGCCGATTGCTACCGAGATTTATCTGTCCCATACCCACTGGGACCATATCATGGGGTTTCCCTTCTTCGTTCCTATGTATATTCCAGGTACGACGATAAAGGTTTTCGGGCCGGTCACCTATGAGGATGAACCTCTAGAGGCCGTCGTCGGCGGACAGATGAAATATCGATATTTCCCCGTCAATATGGGTGAATTAGCTGGCAAGATTGAATATTGTCGGTTGAAGGAAGACCCGAATATTGATTTGGGTGATGGTATTGCCCTCTCGACGACGATCATCAATCACCCCATTACCGCCTTGGGGTATCGCTTTACGTTCCGGGGCGCGGTTTTCTGTACGGCCTACGATACCGAGCCCTTTCGCAATCTTTTTGTGACGGATCCGAACGATCCCTCTTACGACGAACTCATGGCTCACGAAGGGGAAGAGGCTGCCGGTGAGCAGAATCAGGCCTTAGAGAATTTCTTCAAAGGTGCTGATCTGCTGGTCCATGATGCTCAGTATACCCGGCAAGAATATGAGAAGGGGAAGATAGGCTGGGGGCACAGCCCTATTGAAGAGGCGATTGCCACCGCCAGAAGGGCTGGGGTTAAACGGCTGGCGCTCTTTCATCACGACCCGGAACGCAGCGATGATCAACTCGATGCCATGACTACGACCTACTGTGCCGGCAATGGTACAGATCCCATGGAAATTTTCTTTGCCCGTGAAGGTCAGGAAATTATCCTGTAAATCTTTCGTTCCGGTTCTGCGGACTGGGTGTTGCAAAAAAGGAGAAGAGCATGGCGCGGGTAACTCTTGATTGTACAGGCCTTCCCTGTCCGCAACCTGTATTGCGGACCAAAGAAACCCTTGAACAAGGGGCGGTCTTGATTGACGTGCTCGTCGATAACGAAGCTTCGCAGAACAATGTCGTCCGCTATGCCCAAAATCAGGGGCACCAGGTTGAGGTCACCGCTCTGCCGCAGGGACATCGCAGAATTACTATTGCTGTTGTCGCCAATCAAACGGCCGACCTGCCTGGTCGACATGAAAATCGTTGTGAAATTCCTGAAAAACTGCGATTGGTGTATGTTATCTCCTCTGATTCCATGGGACGCGGGGATGACGAATTGGGTTGGGCTCTCTTGCAGACCTACATCCAGACGATCAAGGATATTCAGCCGTTGCCTGAAAAAATCATTTTTTATAACAGCGGGGTCAAACAGGTAACAACCGAATCCGGAGCGCTTGAAGCCTTGAGACATTTACAGACTCAAGGGGTTGAAATCCTCGCCTGTGGTACCTGTCTTGACTTTTTTAAATTGAAATCAGCCATCAAGGTAGGACAGATTTCTAACATGTACGATATTATGAACTCTATGACCAGCGCCGATAAGATCGTCAGCCCTTATTAATAACGTACGGTTTTTTCGGTCTCTGTTTACTGAAAGACTGCAAGCCTCCGCCAATTCCGGGAACAAAACCAAACCCGATTACTATGACAAAAAAATCTCTGTTGTATACGATGCGTCCGTTGCTCGCGCTTGCGACAAGCGTGTTGCTCCTGTTGGCTTTAACAACCAATTGCCTAGCCAAGAAGGTTACGCCGGATGCGGCGTTCAATGAAGACCGCAATCGACTGATTGCCCTGATGCTCAGTCGTCAATTCCCTGCGCAACATTTCAGCCATCAGCCTCTGGATGACAACCTTTCGCGCAAGGCCTTTGATCTGTACCTCCGTCAGCTTGATCCGAGAAAACGATTTCTTCTTCAGGCTGACGTGAAGCAACTCAATGCCTTTGCAACACATATAGATGATGAATTAACAAGGGGCCGCATTGTCCTAGCCGATGCCGGGATGGAATTGCTTAATGACCGTATTCGTCAGGTAGAAACACTGATTGATCCAATTCTTGACCAGGGGTTTGATTTCGAAACCAAGGAATATCTCGAGATTGAGCCCAAAAAACTCGACTTTGCGGAGAGTATAGAGAAGTTGCGTGAACGGTGGCGCTTATCCTTGAAAATGCAAGTGCTTGATTCCTACTTTGATTCCCTCAATGCTAAAAGCAAACAACAATCTGAAGGCCTCAAAGATGTTTCAATGGAGCATCATGCCACGGAGCTGCAAGAAGCGGTTAAAAAGGTCCGTCAGAGTACGCACCGCGCCTTGAGCCGATTGCTGCAGCAATCTAGGCAGGATCATTTTGACCGTTATTTTGATGCGGTTGCCCGAGCCTTTGATCCGCATAGTGATTACATGGCCCCCGCCTCCAAAGAGGATTTCGATATCCAGATGAGTGGTTCCCTGGAAGGAATCGGCGCTGTCCTCCGGGAGGATGAAGGGTTGATCAAGGTAATCAGTATCATTCCTGGCAGTGCGGCAGAAAAGCAAGGACAATTGCAGGCAGGGGATACCATCCTGGCTGTTGCTGAGAAAAACGGCGAACTTACTGATATTTCTGAGATGCGGATTCGTGAAGCGGTTAGTTACATCCGTGGTCCCAAAGGCACAGCGGTACGGTTGACGGTGCAAAAACCGGACGCTTCCAAACGCACTATCCAGATCATCCGGGATGTGGTGCAAATCGAAGAAACCTATGTGAAGTCTTCTGTCCTCAAAACTGAAAAAAATAAATCCATCGGATATTTGCGTATTCCAAGTTTTTATCGCGATTTTGCAGCCCAAAACGATGGGAAAAGTAGCAGAAATGTCACTGATGACACTTTGGCAGAACTGATCAAGCTAAAAAAACAGAAGATTAACGGTCTTATTCTCGATCTTCGTAACAATGGCGGCGGCGCTTTGACCGATGCGGTCAAAATCTCAGGTTTGTTTCTTCCTGGGGGGCCTGTGGTTCAGGTCAAGGATGCCCAAGGAACCATTAAGGTTCTTGAGGATGACGACCCTGATGTCGCTTATGATGGCCCAGTGATTATTCTGGTGAACCAGTTCAGTGCCTCTGCCTCGGAAATTCTTGCGGCGGCCTTGCAGGATTATAAGCGGGCTGTCATTATCGGAGGCGAGCACACTCATGGCAAAGGAACCGTTCAGGCCATGATGGATATGAACAAGAATTTGCCTTTGCTGCAGTTGCAGAAATATGATGATCTCGGAGCGTTAAAGCTGACTATACAGAAATTTTACCGAATCAACGGTGGCTCGACCCAGTATAAAGGGGTTGAACCCGATCTTATCGTCCCATCGATGTTTGATTATCTGGAAAGCGGGGAGAAATTTATGGACTATTCCCTTCCGTGGGATCAGGTCCAAAATGTCTTTTATGCCAAGTGGCGTGGTGCTAGTTTCGATACGAATAAGGTTAGGCAGGATGGTAAACAATGGGCGGAGGACAATCCTCTATTCAAGAAGATAAAAGAACAAACCCGTAAGGCCAAGGCTCGGAGTGAGCAAACATTAATCGCGGTTTTTCTCGAAGGAATGTGGAAGTACCGCCAGGATCTCGATGCCACTCGCAAGGAAGCGCTTGCTGCCGGGCTGATCCAGGACGAGGCAGACGAAGAGACGAAGCTACCACGGAAGAGTAAAAAGTTGGAAGAAACTCTGCCTACAGATCCTTTTGTCCAAATAGCCTTGTTTTTGATGAAGGATGCCGTCAAGACTGATGCTTCAGTTGGTTTGTCTCACTAAATTTTTAGCTTGAAACAAATTTCCAATCATGCTAGAGCATGCTTTGTATGAATCCCCATTCATTTTTTTTAATGAATATGTGCTTGCTGATATCCTGAATTAACTGCATTTCTTCTCAAGAGTTTAACTCTTAGGGCTGGAAAGCCACCAATGTTTAAAAGCAATGGAACTGATCGAAACACTATCAAATAAGAAAAAAGAGATACTTTCCTTATGGATAGAAAGAACTCTCGACAGTTATGCCGCACCGGGATTTTTTAAAAGCTCTAAAGATCCGTTTGCCAATCCGGTCGGTGTCAACATAGCTAGTGGCCTTGCCAATCTTCTGGAGCTCCTGCTCCGCAAAGAAGAACTTCAGGCCTACCGCAAGCCATTGGATCAAGTGGTTCGAATTCGTGCTGTGCAAGATTTTTCACCATCCCAGGCAATGGCCCCTTTCCTTGAATTGAAGTGGGTCGTGAAGCAGGTTTTATCAGGTGATAAAAAAATGCAGCCCTTGCTCGGGATGCTTGATACCCTTGATTGTGAGATTGACCGAATGGCCTTGATGGCCTTCGATATCTTCTCAGAATGCAGGGAGCAGTTGTATCGCAACCGTATTCGCGAGTTGAAAAGTGGGAGCGCCATCCTGACTGATGCTGTTTGTCCCTCAGCCATGATGCGGGAAGAAATGAAGGGTATTAGTAAAAATACTTAAAAGCGTGTTGAGTGTGACCGGCCGGTTAGGCTTCAAAGTTTACACGTTGAAGTATATTCGGCTTTTATCGTATTTATTATAAATCATTGTTTAACTTGAATGCGAAGGAGTGATCAATGAAGTACGCCTTCTCTTTGGCGGCAGTAATTGCCTTGGTGTTGATTGCGCTTCTAGCGGTACAGATACCGGGAATGCAATACCTCTTTGGTGTCGCTATCCCCTATCTGGCCATGGCGCTGTTTTTAGGCGGTTTTTGTTACCGGATAATCCATTGGGCCAAATCGCCGGTGCCTTTTAAGATTCCAACTACTTGTGGCCAGGGTTTCTCGCTTCCCTGGATAAAGCACGACAAGCTGGAGTCACCAGTTAACACTGCCCAGGTTGTTGCTCGGATGTTCTTGGAAATTTTCTTATTTCGTTCACTTTGGCGCAACACCAAAGCCACGATTTATGATGGTCCCAAGTTAACGTACGAATCAAGCAAGTGGTTGTGGCTTTTCGGTATCCTTTTTCACTACAGCTTTCTGATTGTCGTTGTTCGGCATATGCGGCTTTTCCTTGATCCGGTACCGTGGGTCGTTTCCTTTTTGGAAACCGGTGATTCCTTGCTGCAGATCGGGGCACCGACGATGTATACAACGGATATAACCATTGTTCTTGGCCTGCTCTTTCTTTTCGGCCGTCGGTTAATGAATCCCCAGGTTCGATATATCTCATTGGCCAATGATTATTTCCCACTCTTTCTCATTCTAGGTATTGCTCTTACCGGCATTCTGATGCGCTTTTTCCTTCGGACCAATGTCGATATTAATGCCATCAAGCAGTTGGCCGTGGGATTGGTAACTTTTCATCCGACCATAGTCACCCAAATTAGTTCTTTGTTTTATGTGCATCTCTTCCTTGTTTGTGTGTTGCTTGCTTATTTTCCTTTCAGCAAGCTTATGCATATGGGGGGTGTCTTCCTCAGCCCGACCAGAAACATGGCAAACGATTCGAGAATGAAACGTCATATCAATCCATGGAATCCGGACATCAAACCCCACTCCTATGCAGGGTATGAAGACGAATTTCGCGCAGATATGATTGAGCAGGGTATTCCCGTTGAGAAAGAGTTGCCGACGCAGGCTAATGACTAAAGCAGGAAAATTTTAGAGTATAAGGATAGAGCAATGGCAGTAGTAAAGGTAGATAAGTTGGCACGGAGCGTTGCCGAGGGACCTTCGCTGATGACAGGCTCCATACCAACAAAAGATTGGATGGATGTCCCCGCGGTATTCAAGCCTGGAAATTACGCCTATCCGACTAAGCCTGAAAAGCTTAGATATCTGGATAGTCAGAAGGGACTCAGTTTTCCCAATGCCCGCGAATGGAATCCAGAGGATGATGACTGGAAACTTCCCGAGAATTGGAAGGAAATTATTCTAAAGGGATTGGCTGACCGGCTTGACCGTTTTCGTTCCTTAAAAATATTCATGGACTGCTGCGTTCGTTGTGGCGCATGCGCAGATAAATGTCATTTTTTCCTGGGCACCGGTGATCCTAAAAATATGCCGGTTTTGCGGGCAGAATTGTTACGTTCTGTGTATCGCCAAGAATTTACGCGTGCCGGTAAAATACTCGGCAAACTGGCCGGCGGTCGCGAGATGACCGTGGGCGTGTTGAAAGAATGGTTCATGTATGCCTACCAGTGTACCGAATGTCGACGCTGTTCTGTTTTTTGCCCCTATGGCATAGATACAGCAGAGATCACCATGATGCTTCGCGAGCTGTTGCATCTGGTAGGTATCGGTATCAACTGGGCTATGGAACCAGCCTCCAATTCAAACCGAACCGGTAACCATATGGGCCTGACGCCTCAGGCTTTTAAGGGTAATGTTGAATTTCTTTGCGATGATATCGAGACTCTTACCGGTATACGCGTTAATCCGACCTTTAACCGTAAAGGTGCTGAGATACTTTTTGTCACCCCGTCAGCCGACGTTTTTGCCGAGCCCGGGATTTTTACCTGTATGGGATATCTCCTGCTCTTTGAAGCTATTGGTTTAGATTACACTTGGTCTACCTATGCGTCTGAAGGCGGTAACTTCGGTTTGTTCACCAACACCGAGTTGATGAAAAAGTTGAATGGCAAGATTTATGCTGAGGCCAAACGGCTAGGGGTCAAATGGATACTTGGTGGCGAATGCGGGCACATGTGGCGCGTACTGCATCAGTATATGGACACTATGAACGGGCCGACTGATTTCATGGATATACCCCGTTCACCGATCACTGGGACTATTTTCGAAAATGCCAGATCAACAAAAATGGTCCATATTTCTGAATTCACAGCAGATCTTATTAAGCATGGCAAAATCAAGCTCGACAAGAGCCGCAATGCGCACGTCAAAGCAACTTTCCATGATTCCTGCAACCCTGCCCGAGCAATGGGGTTACTTGATGAACCACGATACATCCTTGATAATGTTGTAGAGAATTGGGTTGAGATGCCTGAAAACACCATTCGTGAGAAGACTTTCTGCTGCGGATCAGGTACGGCACTCAATACCGATGAAATCATGGAAATTCGCATGCGTTCCGGCTTGCCTCGTGCTAATGCGGTTAAGCATGTCCATGAGAAGCATGGTGTTAACACGCTCGGCTGTGTTTGCGCGATCGATAGAGCCACACTGACCTCTCTCATGAATTACTGGGTTCCCGACGTTCAGGTTGCTGGTTTGAGTGAGCTCGTTGGCAATGCATTGGTGATCGAAGGTGAGCAACGACAAGAACTGACCGAAGGGCTCAGGACCTTGGTTTAATTTACCGGCAGGAATTGGAGGAATAGCAATGTATGACAGTGGTAAAATAATCCCGGGACTGATCATTTTTGTCCTGTTTATCACGATACCCATCTGGTATAACCGCGGCGCTGCCGGGTCAGTACCAAAACCCGTTTTGCCTAAAGATGCTAAAGTCTGTGTTTTGCCGGCAGCTGAAATTCGTGCTCAGCACATGGTGCTGCTCAATACTTGGCGAGATGAAGTCTTACGCACGGGTGATCGTGGTACTTTTGAGCTGGAAGGCAAACAATACAAGAAAAGTCTGATGATGACCTGTATGAAGTGCCACACAAGCAAAAAGCAATTTTGTGACACTTGCCACACGTATTCATCGGTTAAACCATATTGTTGGGATTGCCACATAGCTCCTGTTGAGTGAACGGCTAAGGAGGAGATATAGAGATGGACAAAAATAGAAGAAATTTCCTCAAGGTGGCCGGTATATCAACACTGGCTGGCCTTGGAGGTACCGCTGTAGTCGACCGGTTGGTTGCAGGTTCGAGCCTCGCTCATGCCTCTGCTGCCGCTGGTCCTAAAGTTGATCAAACTGAAGGCTCCAAAGGGCATGGAGAACAAAAAAGCCTAAGCGGTAACCGCTACGGAATGGTCATCGACATTAAAAAGTTTCAACAAGACCCAAGTCTTGGAGAAAAAATAGTTTCTGCTTGTCATTCAACTCACAATGTCCCTCAATTTCCTGAAAAGAAAGACGAGATCAAATGGATATGGATGACACATTTTGAAAATGCCTTTCCTCAAAACAGTAATCTGTACAGGGATGCGGCAAATCAAAAGCACCAGCTTCCCATACTATGTAACCACTGCGATCAACCCCCTTGCGTTCGAGCCTGCCCCACCAAAGCGACTTTCAAAAATAAAGATGGCATCATAATGATGGATTACCATCGTTGTATCGGATGTCGTTTTTGCATGGCCGCCTGCCCGTATGGAAGCCGGAGTTTCAACTGGCGTGATCCTGAAAAGTTTGTACAGAACGCGAACCACGTTTACCCCAGAAGAATGCGGGGTGTTGTCGAAAAGTGTAATTTTTGTGATGAACGCGTAGGAGAGGGCAAGCAACCCGCCTGTGTCGAGGCTTGCGGAGAGAGCAAGGCGATTGTCTTTGGTAATCTCAACGATCCTAATTCCGAGATCAGAAAAATGCTGAATGAAAATCATACGATTCAGCGAAATCCTGCTCTGGGCACTCTTCCTTCAGTCTTTTATATTGTATGAGGCAGCCATGTTTGAAAAAGCATTAAAAGGAAATAATTATTACTGGATGTGGCTGGCCTTTCTCGGCTTTTTTATCGCCATAGCTGCTGTCTGTTACCTCAGACAATATTTTTATGGATTGGGTCTCACCGGCATGAGCCGTGATGTTTCCTGGGGCCTCTATATTTCTCAATTCACCTTTCTGGTTGGGGTTGCCGCCGGAGGGGTCATGCTTGTATTGCCTTATTATATACACGATTATAAGGCTTTCGGGCGTATAACCATCCTTGGCGAATTTTTGGCAATTTCAGCATTGCTAATGTGCCTGATGTTTATCATGGCCGACTTGGGCCAACCGCTTCGAGGCTTAAACGTTATGCTCTATCCCACACCAGGTTCCATGCTGTTTTGGGACATGTGTGTTCTCTGGGGCTATTTGATTCTCAACGCACTCTGCGGTTGGGTCATTCTAACCGCAGAGCGAAAGGGCGTGCATCCGCCTAAATGGATATACTTTTTCGTGTATCTCTCTATCCCCTTTGCCTTCTCTATCCATACAGTTACCGCCATGCTCTACTGCGGTCTGCCGGGACGGCATTTCTGGCTCTCCGCCATCATTGCCCCTCGCTTTCTGGCGTCAGCTTTTGCTGCCGGGCCAGCCTTGATTGTCGTTATTGCCCTGATCCTGAAGCGGGTGGCTAATTTCGATGCGGGCAAGGAAGCCTTGAATAAAATGGTGACTATCATTATTTATGCGGCTCTCGCTAACATGTTTTTTGTAGGCCTTGAGTTTTTTGTCGGCTTTTATTCCAACATTCCCGGACATATGCACACCCTTCAGTATCTATTTTTCGGTCTGGAGCATCATGGCCATGTCTATAATAATCTGGTGCCGTTTATGTGGGGCTTTGTCGTCTTGTTCTTTGTCGGTATGACTCTGCTTGTCCACCCTTATACGAGAAAACAAAGCGATCTCTGGCTCGGAATTGGATGCGCCTCCATTTTCTTCGCCTTTTGGTTGGATAAAGGTATCGGTTTTGTTCTTGGTGGGTTTGTGCCAACGCCTACTGAAGAAATCGTTGAGTATATTCCAACAATGAATGAACTGTTCATCACTATCGGTATATGGGCCACTGGATTTTTCATCCTGACCGTCCTTTACAAAATTGCAATCGACGTAGAGCACGAAATGGAAGCTTGACCCCCATTTTATTAGAGCAAAAAAAAACCCCCGAGCGATCGGGGGTTTTTTTTTGTCGATATTTGTGGTCTGCTATATGCCGCTGGCCTGCAGGTACAAGTTCCAAAGATGATTGATTTGTCGGGAGAATAGAAGATATGAGATGGCGCCTAAAGCAAGAAAGGGACCGAATGGAATTCTGGTTTGTCCTCCTTTTCTCTGTTTGACCATCGCAGCAATACCGACCACGCTGCCAACCAAAGAACTGGAGAAGACGACATACAAAAGACTCTGCCATCCGAGAAAGGCACCAATCATCGCCAGCAGTTTGATATCGCCG
>CAITZN010000180.1 GCA_903896915.1 uncultured bacterium | reverse complement strand
TGTTCTGTGCGTAACTGACATCGGCGCTTTTTTTCATGCAAAGGCTACGTACCATGACTCCTGCCATCTGGTACGCACCTTAGGCATCCGGGAGCAACCTCGACAACTGCTCCGCCATGTCCAGAATCTGCACTTGGTTGAGATGGCCAGCTCCGATACCTGTTGCGGCTTCGGCGGCACCTTCAGTGTCAACTATCCCGATATCTCCCTAGCTTTGGTGGATGATAAAATTGACAATATTCTTAAAAGCGGCGCTGACACCGTGGTGGGCTGCGACGTTAGCTGTCTGATGAATATTCGCGGCCGAATGACCCGAAGAAAGGAAACGATTCAGGTGTTACATATTGCCCAAGTGCTGGCCTCTGCGGGGCAATTATGAAGACTTCCGGTCCGCTTTCGTATAACGAAGCTGCCCAGGAAGGACTTGCCAACCCCTGTCTGCAACGCAGTCTGCGTGGCCTGCAGGCGCATTACGGCAAAGGGGCGCTTGCTGCCTGGCGCTCTCTCCCTGACCAAACCATGCGTAGCCGGATCAAGGCCAGGCGAATGCAGACCCTGGCCCATCTCGACCAGGCACTTGAACAGTTAGCTAATGGTATTCGGGCTCGAGGCGGCCAGGTTTTCTTTGCGACAACTGCAGCTGAAGCCAACGAGTATGTTCGTGATCTGGCCCGCAAACATAATGTTCGGCGTGTGGTCAAAGGAAAGTCAATGCTTTCTGCCGAGATCGGTATCGACGCAGCTCTTGCTGCCGACGGTGTCGAGGTGGTGGAAACCGATCTGGGTGAATATATCGTACAGCAGGCTGGCAGTGCCGCCTCGCACATCATAGCCCCCTGCATCCACATGGACCGGCAGCAGATCGGCCATCTTTTTGCTGAACATCTGCACATTCCCTATACAGATGACCCACCAACGCTGACCCGGGCTGCTCGCAAAGCTCTCCGGCAACATTTGCTAACTGCCGACATGGGGTTGACCGGCTGTAATTTTGGCTGTGCCGAGACCGGCCAAATAACTTTGGTCTCCAACGAGGGCAATATCCGCATGGCCACCACCATGCCGAGGCTGCATGTTGCCCTTATGGGTATGGAGCGGATTGTTGCCACCCTGGACGACCAGCGCGAGTTGCTGCAACTCCTCACCCAAGGAGCAGCGCTTCAGAAACTCTCCACCTATGTCAGTTTTGTCGGCGGGCCGAGCCGGGAGGGCGATCCTGACGGTCCTGATGAGTTTCATCTGGTGATCGTTGACAACGGCCGTTCCCGCATTCTCGCTGATCCCGAATTTCGCGAGGTGCTGGCCTGCATCCGCTGCGGTGCCTGTCTCAATATCTGCCCGGTCTACGGCCGGATCGGCGGTCATGCCTACGGATCACCCTACAGCGGGCCTATCGGGGCTGTCGTCACCCCGCTTCTTGCCGGGATTAACCGACATGCCGATCTCTGCAAAGGCGAGACTCTATGCGGGGCCTGCCGGGAGGTCTGCCCGGTAGCAAACGATCTGCCCCGGATGCTTGCCGCTCTGCGTCATAAACTGGCTTACGGTGATCCTGGCTGGCAGGTGCGGCCGCATAACCGGTTTGAGGCTCTTTGTTTTAAGGCTTGGCAGAGGATTGTTGGCAGTAAGGTGTGTTACGAGATATTCCTCAAGTTATTTCGAGCATTGCAGCGACCTTTTATCGGACCACAAGGAATGATCGGCCGTCTTTACGGGTTTGGTGGTGGTTGGACCGAAGGCCGCGATCTGCAGCCACTGGCTTCGTCTTCCTTCCGGGAACGGTGGCGAGGTGTCCATAGCAAAAAACGTGGGAATTGTGCAGGATCGGCTGCAGAGGGACAGCATGATAAAGGATAATCAAACGCTCTTCCTTAATCGCATCCGTGCCGCCCTTGGTAATGGCAACGACCAGCAGGATGCCTGGCAAGACCTTCTCGCTCCCACTGACAACACGGCTTTTCAGGGTATCCCCAACAGGGGCAGGGAAGAACAGCTGCTCTTGTTGCGGCAATTGATGGACAATGCGGGGCCACTGCATCTAACGGTGCATGTCTGCGCCTCTTGTGACGAGGCTGCCAACTGCATCGCCGCCATCTCGCGGGACAGCAAACCCGAGTTTGGTTCGACAAAGGAGATCGTTATTCACGATCATCCGCTGCTGCAGGCCTTGCCGCTCGAACCCCTGCTGGCCAAGGATTCCATCGTCATCCATACTACCAGTAGCAATAATCCGGAAGTGCGGCGACACACCACCAACGCCTACATCGGCGTCACCTCGGCTGCATGGGCGATCGCCGAGTCGGCCACTATCGTCCAGTTGACACGGCCGGGGCAGCCACGTTCCACCTCGTTGGTGCCCTCAATCCATATTGCTGTGTTGGAGCTTGCCAACATGGTGGCAACTCTTGCTGAGGCCTATGCTCTGATCTCGCAGGAACCTGACCTGGACTCCTTGGTCCTCATCTCAGGTCCTTCCAAAACCGCTGATATTGAGGGCTCAATGGTGCAAGGTGCCCACGGCCCGAGGGCGATGCATCTGATAGTCCTCATCGCAGAACCTGTTGCTGACTCTAGAGCTTGAGCACGTGCGGATACGGCGTTCTCAGGCAGATCATTCGCAATTCCACTCCCTAGACGCAAGGAGACTTCCATGCCCCCGGTAATTAGTTTCATAGGTTGGCACAATTCCGGAAAAACAACTTTGGCCAGCCAGGTGGTGGCACAACTCAAGGACAGAGGGTATTCGGTGGCAGTGATCAAGTCGACCAAGGACATCGGGATAGAAACGGATCAACCACAGACCGACACCGCTATTTACCGCCATGTTGGCGCCGACAGTGTAGCCCTGCTGGCTCCTGATCAACTTATTATCCGCAGCAAACCGGCTGAAATCGACCTGCTCGCCTTGGCCCACCGTTATTTTTTTGATATGGATATCGTTATCGCCGAGGGCTTCAAACATGCCGCCCATGTGCCGAAAATTGAGGTCAGACGGGATGCAGATGCCTCCCTACTACGTGATGAGGTAGATGGGGTGGTGGCCATCGCCACTGATCAACCGATTGCGGACAGCCTTTGCTTTCGTCTCGATCAGATCCGGGAGATTGCCGATTTTATCGAAGAACGGTTGCTGACGGGCTTGAAATCACCGGCAGCACAGATTTCCCTGACCATCAACGGTGACAACATCTCTCTGCCCGAGCCGATCTGCAACCAAATGGCAGCAGTGGTTCTGGCCCTTCTTAGCCCCCTGCAATTACCTGTGCACCCAAGCCCAGGCCTAGGAGCCATGGAAATCATTATCCAGTATCCGCTGCCACCAGAGAAGACATCTTAAAGCGCTTTATATTCCATCCAACGACCTGAGGACGATAACGATATCATGGCTGAATCACTGAACTATCCATCCGAAAAGGCCGGACTACCCCCCGGTACCCTGGTCCATGTCGGCAGAGAGCCAGAGGCAGAGGGTTGCATCACCCTTATTAACTACAGTGCTGATCATTTTGAGGAACGAACGGTGCAGTCCATCGATGAGGTCCTGCGCAGTCGTGATAGTGGCGGCACCACTTGGGTCCATTTTGAAGGACTGGCCATCATCGAGATGATGGAAGCCATCGGTAAACACTTTGGGGTTCATCCCCTGGTGCTCGAAGATATTCTCAACACCCACCAGCGGCCGAAGTTCGAAGAATTTGACGAGTATCTATTTATTGTGCTTAAAACTCTGACCTGCGACCAGAGCCTGAAGGTCCATCACGAACAGATCAGTATCCTCATGTTCGGCAAAATGCTGTTCACTTTCCGGGAAAAGCAAGACCTCCTCTTCAATGCGCTTAAGCTACGGCTTGCCAGTTCCAAAAGTCGCATCCGTACTCTGGGCACGGATTATCTCACCTATGCCATCATGGACACGGTGGTGGATCAGTATTTCAGCCTCACTGATACCTTGGAAGAGGCGATCGAAGTAATTGAGATTAAACTGCTGGATAGTCCCAAAACTCCGACCTTCGCGAAGATTCAGCTACTCAAGCGCGAACTGGTGTTTATCCGTAAGGCAATCACCCCACTGCGTGAGGTTTTGTTGGCCATGCAGCGCAGTGAAACCGGTTTGATTCAGGAGAAAACGGTGCCGTATTTCCGCGACGTCTTTGATCACACCCTCAGGGTAATCGACACCATGGATTCCTACCGTGATCTGATCAACGGCATGCTCGACATCTACCTCTCGAGCGTCAATAACAGGATGAATGAAATAATGAAGGTGCTGACTGTGTTCGCCACCATTTTCATTCCTCTGACCTTTCTCGTCGGCATTTACGGGATGAATTTCGAACACATGCCGGAGCTGCACTGGAAATGGTCGTACCCGATTCTTTGGGGCTTCTTTTTCCTGATACCGGCGGCAATCCTCACCTGGTTCTGGAAGAAGAAGTGGCTGTGAAAAGGTTTGGGCCAACACGGTTGGCACTATTCTGTGCGCAAAGGCTCAACG
>CAITZN010000179.1 GCA_903896915.1 uncultured bacterium | reverse complement strand
GCGAAAAGGTCACCCAGGCGGTGATCACGGTCCCGGCCTATTTCAACGACAGCCAGCGTCAGGCGACCAAGGACGCCGGCAAGATCGCCGGCCTGGAAGTGCTGCGTATCATCAACGAGCCGACCGCCGCCTCTCTGGCCTATGGGTTGGACAAGAAGGGCGAAGAAAAAATTGCGGTTTTCGACCTCGGCGGCGGCACCTTCGACGTCTCTATCCTTGAGATCGGCGATGGCGTCTTTGAGGTCAAATCGACCAACGGCGACACCTTCCTCGGTGGCGAAGATTTTGACATGCGCATCGTCAACTGGCTGGCCGATGAATTCAAACGTGACCAGGGTGTTGACCTGCGCACCGATAAAATGGCCCTGCAGCGGCTGAAAGAAGAGGCAGAGAAGGCTAAAAAAGAGCTGTCCACTGCCATGGAGACCGACATTAACCTGCCCTTCATCACAGCAGACGCGTCTGGCCCCAAGCATCTCAATGTCAAATTGAGTCGTGCCAAGCTGGAGAGTCTGGTTGATGATCTGATTGATCGCTGTGAAGGTCCGTGTCGTACCGCGTTGAAGGATTCCGGATTGAGTGCCGCTGATATTGACGAGGTTATCCTGGTGGGTGGTATGACCCGTATGCCCAAGGTCCAGGAGAAGGTGAAGGCCATCTTCGGTAAGGATCCCCATAAAGGCGTCAATCCTGATGAGGTCGTCGCTATCGGGGCCGCTATCCAGGGTGGGGTGCTCAGGGGTGATGTTAAAGACGTTCTTCTGCTGGACGTCACTCCGCTGTCACTGGGCATTGAGACCCTGGGCGGCGTTATGACTAAACTGATCGAGAAAAACACCACGGTGCCGACTAAGAAGAGTCAGGTTTTCTCGACCGCGGCCGACAATCAACCTGCGGTTTCCATTCATGTGCTCCAGGGTGAGCGCGAGATGGCGCAAAATAATAAAACCATCGGACGCTTTGAGCTTTCTGACATTCCGACCGCACCTCGCGGAGTGCCGCAGATCGAGGTTGCCTTTGACTTGGACGCCAACGGTATCCTTCACGTTTCGGCCAAGGATCTGGGCACCAACAAGGAACAGTCGATCCGGATCACTGCTTCTTCCGGTCTCTCCGAGGCTGAAATTGAACGGATGAAAAAGGATGCCGAGCTCCATGCCGATGAGGATAAAAAACGCAAAGAGCTCGTCGAGGCCAAAAACAATGCCGACTCCATGATCCACATGACCACTAAGACTCTCAAAGAGCTTGGTGACAAGGTCGATGCCGAAACCAAGGGCAATGTGGAGAAAGAGATCGAAAACGTTAAAAAGGCCTTGGAAGGTGAAGATGTTGAAACCATCAAAAATGCCACCGAAGCTCTAACCCAGGCCTCCCACAAACTCGCTGAGCTGATGTATGCCCAGGCTAAGGGGCAGCAGGGTGGCGGTGCTGGCGATGCCGGAGCAGGTGGCGCGGCCGGAGCAGGGACAGGCGGCAGCAAAAAGGGCAAGGACGACGATGTCGTTGACGCTGACTTTGAAGAAGTGAAATAAAACGGCCTGCTTCTGTGGAAGCGGGTTGGCTGAGCTTGGGAGCGCGGAGTATTCTGCGCTCCCATTTTTTTTAGAATTGCGCTATAACGCTGCGGTTCGCAATTTTTTTATCGCCATTTTAAGTAAGAGAGCCACATGAAACGAGTGTTATCGGGAATACAACCTTCGGGAAAGCTGCATATCGGCAACTATTTCGGCATGATGCAGCCGATGCTCCGTCACATGGAATCAGCGGATTTGTATGTATTTATTGTTGATCTGCACGCCCTGACTTCCGTCCAGGATCGCGACCGGCTTCGCCAGGGGACGCTGGAGGCTGCGGCTGATTTTATCGCCCTTGGGCTGGACCCGGACCGCTGCACGTTTTGGGTGCAGTCCGATGTGCCAGAGGTCTGCGAG
>CAITZN010000178.1 GCA_903896915.1 uncultured bacterium | reverse complement strand
GTCTGGAGCTGTTTAAAGTGGAGCCTGATCCTGGCTATATTATCCTGGGTATCGGCATGATCAAAACTATGTTCGGAGGTCGTCTTGTCCGCTGGCAGAGTATCCAGGAGATGACTTGTATCCCATACTCTCATAGGATGACTTTACGCCTCCAAATCTGGGCGTTTTTCTCTATGCCGATGAAGCCGTTGCCGCAATTAATGGATTAGGCCTCGCTTCTTGTTGTAGGCTTGGCCGATGGTATCGAGCAGCTCGTTTAAGGGGGCGGGTTTCATGACATAGTCAAAGGCTCCCAATTGCATTCCTTTGAGGCCGAATTCCACGGAGGCGTGCCCGGTGAGCATGATGACCTCGATTTCCGGTTTCAGCTTTTTTATATGCCGCAGAGTTTCAATCCCGTCCATGTCCGGCATTTTGACATCCAGCACAATCACATCATAATCTTTGTTTTCAAGAAGCTGCAGTGCCTTGACCCCGCTGGCCGCGCCTTCGGCGAGGATTTTTCTCGCATTCAATCGTTTGACAATTGTCTCTCTGAAATCATCTTCATCGTCAACGATCAATACCCGCAATGTATCCATTATGTCCCTTTACTGTTTCGGAAGAAGAATGGTAAATACCGTTCCCTCGCCTACCTTGCTCTGAACTTTAATTTTTCCGCCTAGCTTTTCGATGATACTGTAGGATATCGAAAGCCCGAGGCCCGTGCCCTTGCCGACTTCTTTTGTTGTAAAGAACGGATCGAAAATTTTGTTTAATTCGTTTTCCGGTATGCCCTTGCCGGTATCGGCAATATCGATTTCCACCTCGTCTGTTTTCTCCGCATAGCGGGTGGTCACAGTGACGGTCCCGTTATGCTCAATGGCGTCGATGGCATTGTTTAACAGGTTGAGCACCACCTGTTGGATCTGTGACAGGTCGCTGGTGATGACCGGAACATTATCAGCATACCGCTTTTCTATGCAAATATTTACATATTTGGCTTCGTTTTCAAGGAAGCCGGTGGTTTCATCAAGCAGGTTGTTGATGTTGATTTTTTCTTTCGCCGGTTCCATCCTACGTGCAAAGCCGAGCAGGTTGTGGATAATTTTTCTGGCCCTGTCCACATGCTGCTCAATTTTGTCGAGCGATTCGCTGAATTCCGTGAAATTTTTGCTTCCGGCAATATCCTCTTCAACCAGCAAGTCTTTCATCCACCCGGCTTTTTCGCCAATCGCTGCCAATGGATTGTTGACTTCATGGGCGATCCCAGCGGCCATCTTGCTGAGAGCGATCATCTTGTTTGCCTGCAGCAGCATGTCAGAACTGGTGGCATTATCACGATCTGTTTTCTTGATCCTGTTGATAAGGGTGTTGGTAAAAAAGGCGGCACCAGTGCAAATAATTGTCAAGCCAAGGGCCGTGAAAAATATGGCCCATTTTTTTCCTTTCTGCAGCGGAGAGAGGAGTTCTTCGGGGCTTTCCTTTAGGATGAGTATCCATTGGGTATTTTCAAGAGGCGTGGCTGCGTAGAAGGCATCAAGCCCCTGATGGATACGTCGTTCTATCTTAGTGCCCACGGTCGCGGAGAAATCAGGGTATGTCGAGTGTTTCATGGAACTGGTCGAAAATTCTGGAAGCACAGGGGCCTCCAGGAAATCTCCGCCAAACCTCGGTTTGGTCTGCAACTTGTTCTCTTTGTTGATGAGAAAGGCGTCGCTCATGTTACCGAACCAGGCTTTCTGCACTATATCATTAATATTTTTCATATTGATCGTCACCCTAAGGATCCAGGAAGTGTTTTTTTCCCTGACCATGACGGCGATGATAAAATGCGGGACCTTACGGTAGCCCATAAAAATATCGCTGATGAAGATGCCATGGGCCTTGACCGCGAGGAACCATGGTTCGTTGCTATAATTTACATGTCTGAGCAGATTGTAATACGGCCCGACATAGGCGAGATGATTACCTTCATTGTCGATGAGGCCAATATCCATATAGGATGTCGATTTGGCATGCATGACATCAAAAATTTTGTTGAGATAGGTCTCG
>CAITZN010000177.1 GCA_903896915.1 uncultured bacterium | reverse complement strand
GCCTGCGATCTTGCCGCCCTCCTCTCGGAACGCGACCCGCTCCGACGTGACAGCAGCAACCCATCCGCTGATCTGGGCATCCGTGTCCAACTCCTTGAGCTATGGCGCAGTAAAGGTGACGGTGCGGTCAACCGGGAAGGTGGGGATCCTAACGTCTGCCGTCGTATCGATCGAGCCGCCCGCCAATGGCTGCAACTCATCAAAGGTAAGAACGGTCCTCGCGACCCCGGATGTATCGGCACCCTGCTAGTTTCGGCCTACCCGGACCGAATATCCCGAAGTCGCCCGCTGGAGAGGGGGCATTACCTCCTGGCCTCGGGACGCGGTGCTCTTCTCTCCCCTGCTGATCCCCTGGCAACCAACGAATTTCTGGTAGTGCCCCAACTGGATGCGGGCCATAAGGAGGGACGGATATTCCTGGCTGAGGCCGTGGAACTCTCTGAGCTGCAACGAGACCATCGCAGCCTTTTCTTGAAAACCGAGGAAATCTGTTGGGATGACGCCACCGCCAGAGTGACAGCGACCCACCGCCTCAGTTTAGGCGCGATTGTGATTGAAGAACGGCCGCTCGCCAAAGTAGCCCCAGAGGCGGTCCGGCAAGCGCTACTGGAAGGCATCAGGCGGATGGGACTAACCTGCCTACCCTGG
The DNA here is from genome assembly GCA_903896915.1 of uncultured bacterium. Classification (GTDB taxonomy): domain Bacteria; phylum Desulfobacterota; class Desulfobulbia; order Desulfobulbales; family Desulfobulbaceae; genus Desulfobulbus. The sequence goes on along the minus strand of CAITZN010000177.1, from coordinate 1,304 downwards.
AACCGGGAATCACGGCAATTTCAGGCCCGAATCCTTTGCTTGCGTAGCCTACAACCGCAATATGATTGGCCGGACCTAAGCGACAACCACTTATTAGAAAATCTCCACTGGCTGGATCCGTATTTGAATGGCCTCACTAAGGCCGAGCAACTCAGGCAGATCGATTTGATGACGATTTTCAAGGCCATGCTGGGATGGAAGCAGCAACAGCAACTGGAAAACGATGCTCCGAGCAGTTTCATTGTGCCCAGCGGTTCCAAAATCCGCATCGAATACCGCCTGGATGAACCGCCGCTGCTGGCGGTCCGTATCCAGGAACTGTTCGGCCTCTCACGAACACCCACGATCTGCAACGGCAAGGTTGTGCTGCTCCTCCACTTGCTCAGTCCGGCACGACGGCCCATCCAGATCACCTCCGACCTGGCCGGATTCTGGCAGCGCAGCTACCCGGAGATCAAAAAAGAACTCAAAGGACGGTACCCCAAACATTTCTGGCCAGAAGACCCGATGAGCGCCGAGGCCACTAGGGGTGTGAAACGAAAAAAGTGAGAACAGGTTGCTTAGGCAGTTAGGCTGTAGACTGTTAGGCAAAAACAACTCAATGAAGAGACAAAAACAAAATGCTATAGGTAGCCTTGTATTAGGCAACAGACTCTCAACCTACACACTCAACACCTAACCACCTATCCTTCTAACTATGCGAAACATCGCCTTCGGCTACTCAACCCGCTGTAACATCAGGTGCGCCCACTGTGTGGCCGCCGACACCCTCCTTGACCATAAGAAAATGGAGCTGACTCGGGCCAAAGAAATCATTCGGGATATGGCCGCGGCCAGAGTAACTGGCATCAGCTTTACTGCGGGGGAGCCTTTTCTCTATTTTGATGACCTTCTGGAACTGGTGGACCTCTGCCGCGAGCAGGGCATCTATACTCGGATCGTGACCAACAGTTTCTGGGCGACCACCGCTGACCTGGCCCGGAAACGACTCGAGTTGCTCAAGCAAAGCGGTTTGTGTCAGTTGCGCCTGAGTTACAGCCGTTGGCATCAGGAGCATGTCCCCCGCGCCAACATCCTCCATGCGGCAAAAGGCTGCCTGGAGACCGGGATTGCGTATTTCGTCTCCTTTGTTACTGATTTTTCAGAAGTTGACGATGCCTATGAAAACTATCTCAGGGAGCATGACCTTACCTTTTTCCCGGAACCAGTTATCTATGCCGGAAGAGCAGATGCCTTCGGTCGGTCGTCGCTTCAAACCGATTATCAGGACAACCGCTGTAGCATGAACCCTTATCTGGCCCCGG
>CAITZN010000176.1 GCA_903896915.1 uncultured bacterium | reverse complement strand
GGCCAGTAGCTGGGTGTAGCTCGTCACCATGCGTAGTGGCTCCTGCAGGTCGTGTGAGGCAACATAGGCGAACTGTTCCAGCTCTTGGTTGGAGCGTCGCAGGTCTTCGATTGTGGCGGCCAGTTTTGTTTCAGCTTGCTTTCGTTTGGTGATATTTTGGCCTTGGGCGATGGTGGCCAGAGGTGTCACCCCGTCGGCTGCAAAGAGCGTGGCCGAGTTCCAGAGGACGGTGCGCACCGATCCCTTGATGTGTTGGAAATTTATTTCGACGGACTCCCTACTTTTGCTACTCAGCATTGTGTTGATTCGATCTATGGAGGTCTCGACCAGATCAGGTGGGAAAAGTATCTCCAGGGATTGGCCGAGAACCTCCTGCTCCATCTTCCCTGTCAGTTTTTCAAAGGCGTGATTGAAACGGGTGATGCGAAACTGTTGATCCCAGACGATAATGGGAGATGAAGCATAATTAATCAGCTTGTTAAGGTAGTCGCTGGTTGTCCGCAGTTCTTCTTCTGTTCGCTTGCGCTGCTCGACTTCTTTCTCAAGATTATCCACTGAGGTAAAAGATTTCTTCAAGGTGGCGGCCATGCTATTGCTTGCCTGTGCCAGGGCGGAAAGTTCATCCTCACCCTCAAAAGCGATGCGATAATCGAGATTACCAGCACCAATGATCTCAACCCCTCTTTCAAGTGTTGCTAGACGTTGTGTCAGGGTTTTTCTGATAACGGCTGAATTGATAATGATGGCAAATGTGCCGCCAAGAAAGAAAAGCACAATGATAATTGCCCCGCTGTCCCGCGCGATTTTTGCCTTGGTTTGGGCTGATTCATGCAAGCTGTTAATGTTATCAGTCAGAGTATAGGCCTTCAATAACACCTGGCTGATTTGCCGTAACTCTGCATCGTTGAAGCCGACCTTTGTATTCAAGTCGGTGTCCCGCTGGGTGTGCCCCTCCACGAATTTTGAAAAACCGGAGAAGGTGGATGCAAAATTTTCTTGTGCACTCTGGAGCAAAACCTTGTCTGCTTTTTGGTCGAAGCGTGTATTAGCCTCAACCAGAAGGTTTCTGAGGGCTTCGGATTTAATGTGCCACTGGGCTGTTGCCCGAGGTTCTTGATATAATAAATATTCATCCCGCAACAATATCCTTTCAAAGGCAACCTTCCGCATTTTATGGACCAGTTCCATGTTCTGGTCTGCAATAGATGTCGCCCGATACGACCAGCCAAGGGAAAGCATGATGAGGACGACCGTGCTCAAAGAGATGAAGGAATTAAGGTTGAGCCTCGTTTTGATTTGCATGGTTTGCTACTTCCTAGTGAATTATGCTGACCGCTTCTGGTTTAACAGCCTTAAGGCTTTCGATATGGATATAGTTGAGATAATTTGGCATTTCCGTACCGGAGCTAAATCTATTCTTCAGTAACCATCGCGTCTGATCTTCAAAATTCACCAGCAAGGCCTGGTCCAGCGTTATCCTGAAGTCGATATCGTTCAACGCTTCAACAAGAATAGTCTTGTCTACGTTGATGAACGCAGCCACTAACCCCCGGGCTTCTTCGGTGTGCTGTTGGGTAAAGGTTTCAGCCTTAATAAGTGCTCTCATGAATTTTTTGATCGCTTCAGGATTTTTTTGCACATATTCCTGCGTCCCTGCAACGCAGAACATCTCGGTGTAGAGCGACTCACCGTAAAATACTATGCCGTGCTCTCCCAGTCGCCTGGCCAGTTGTTTGACGGTGGGGTCAAATGTTGCAACAGCGTCAACCGTTCCCTGGTCAAGGGCAGCGGCCATTTCATCGGGCTTCATGTCGATAAGTGTCACCTGCTTTCGGGTCACACCATTGGCAAGTAGCAGGGTATCAACAAAATAATCGGCAGTCGTGCCGAGAGTTACCCCAATATTTTTTCCTGTGAGGTCGGCTATTTTGGTAATGCCTTGAGCCCGCCGTGCCACAACGGCTTCACTCTTGTTGGAGGACTGGATTGTCGCCAGGGTAGTTATCTTGGCCCCATTCATGACGGCAAAGACAAAGGGTGTGTCAGCCACGGTTGCGATGTCCGCCTTTCCGTCAAGGACCGCTTTGAGTGCAAGCTTACCAAAGGCATGGGGCTGGGGCGTAACATCCAGCCCTTCTTCGGTGAAGAACCCTTTTGTCAGGGCAATGTGGACAAGCGTCGCGTTGGATGCGGTCGAATAAGCCAGGGTGATTTTTTCAGGCGGGCCGGTAGGTTTTGGTGCGGGTTTACAGGCGGAAAGGGGAAGGGTCATGACCCATCCAAACACAAAGAGTCCTGCCATTGTCAGCCATCTGTTCATGGGCCTGCCCTCGAAGTTCTTCCTGTTTTGTCAGTCTTTTATCAGATCTTTTCTCTTTGTAGTATCGGTCAAAATGGAAGGTGGTGTCAAGGGTGCTTTGTGATCGGTTCTGTTTACAGCCTAGGTTGCTAGAACAGAGGGGGTGCGGATTTTTTATCCTTTATCTTGAATAGTTACAGATAACAAATGAGACTTATCAACGACAAAGTCTAGGAGGGGGGATGAAAAAAAGCCATGCCGGGGCTTCTGGTAAGCTCCGGCATGGCAGGTGAAACAGAGGGGTTACAACTTGCTGAGGATGTTTTGGGTTTCGGCAATCTCTTCCGCCGTGACGCTCCGGCGCAGGATCTCCATCTTTTTCATGGTTTCGGCAAAAAGGATGCCTTCGGCGGCGCTGATCCATTCCAGCTGGAGCCGTTCCGGTCGCAGGCCGATTTTTTCCATCTTCTTGTGGATGCGGGCTACCCGTTTCTCGGTCCAGTGGTTGGCGTCAATGTAGTGGCAGTCGCCGATATGGCAACCGCTCACCAGCACCACCGGCGCCCCTTGGCGAAATCCTTCCCAGATGAATTTCTCATCCACCCGGCCTGAGCACATGACCCGGATCAGGTGGACATTGGCAGGGTACTGCAGGCGCGAAACCCCGGCGTAATCTGCACCTGCATAAGAACACCAGTTGCACGCGAAGGCTAGAATCTTCTCTGCTGGAGCGATATCCAGCATGGAATCCACCTGGCCCATGATTTGGGCATCAGTGAAGTGGTTCATGCTGATGGCGTCAAAGCGGCACTCGGCCGAACAGGTGCCGCAGCCGGAGCAGGCCGCTGAATTGACCACGGCCGGTCGCTTGTTCTTCACATCCACCGTGATTGCATTGTAGGGGCAGACTTCGGCGCATTTGCCGCAGGCCTTGCACTTTTCGGTGATGACCACCGAGGTGATCGGTTCGGTGCTGATCTCACCCTTGTGCATCAGGCGAATGGCCCGCATGGCGGCGGCCGAGGCCTGGGTGACGCTCTCCTTGATATCCTTGGGTCCCTCAGCGCAGCCGGCATAGAAGATACCGCGGGTGGCGGCATCCACCGGCTGCAATTTGGGATGGGCCTCCAAGTAAAAACCGTCCGAGGTTAGCTGCAAGCCCATGATCTCTTGGAGTCGCTGGGTGGAGGGTGCCGGTTTCATGCCCTGGGCCAGAACCAGCATGTCCAGATCATGGAATTCCAGTTTGCCGGTAGCCGAATTCTCCACGGCGATCCGCAGGGATTTTTGGTCCATCTCCTCCACCGATCCTGGCAGGCCGCGGATGTATTGGGCGCCCATGCGGCGGCTACGGGTGTACAGGTCCTCAAATCCTTTCCCAAAAGCACGTATATCTATATAGAACACCTTGACCTCGATATCAGGGTAATGTTCTTTGAGGATCAGGGTCGATTTGATGGTGTTCATGCAACAGATATTGGAGCAGTAGCGCGCGCCATTTTTGGCGGAGCGCGAGCCCACGCACTGGATAAACCCGACTGATTTCGGATGCTCACGATCCGAGGGTCGGATCAGCGAGCCTTTGGTGGGGCCGCTGGCATTGACCAGGCGCTCGAATTCGAGACTGGTGAGCACATTGTCAAAACGGGTGTAGCCGTACTCGTCCATCTCGGTTGGGTCATAGGGTTGCAGACCGGTGGCGACGATGATAGTCCCCACCTCCTCGATGATTTCCTCATCTGACATGTGGAAATTGATGCAGCCCTTGGCGCAGACTTCGACACACTTTGAGCAGACCGCAGGATTGTGGCCCAGGCACTCCTTGGCATTGATCAGGTACGAGGAGGGCACGGCCTGAGGAAAGGGCGAGTAGATCGCTTTGCGCGAGCCCAGGCCAATATTGAATTCGTCGGGACGCAACACCGGACAAACTTTGGCGCAATCACCGCAGGCGGTGCAGCTGGTCTCGTCGACGTAGCGGGCCTTCTTGATAATTTTTACTTTAAAGTTGCCGACATAACCCTTTACATCAACAACTTCACTCAACGTCAATAGCTTTATTCGTGGATGTCGACCGACATCCGTCATCTTAGGACCTAAGATTCAAATAGCGCAATCCATCGTTGGAAAGGTCTTGTCGATTTGGGCCATGACCCCGCCGATGGAGGCATTTTTTTCCACCAGGATGACATCATAACCGGTGTCGGCGAGATCGAGCGCTGCCTGAATGCCGGCAATGCCACCGCCGATGACCAGGGTCTTAGCGGTCAGCGGAAGGATTTCTTCGGTCAGGGGTTCGAGATGCCGGACCCGGGCGATCGACATGTTGACCAGGGTTTCCGCCTTGAGGGTGGCGTTTTCACGGTCGTTCATATGCACCCAGCTACACTGTTCGCGCAGGTTGGCCATGTCGAACATGTAAGGGTTGAGGCCCGCAGACTCCACCATCTTTTTGAAGGTCGCCTCGTGCAGACGCGGCGAACAGGAGGCGATCACCACCCGGTCGAGCTCATTGTCGAGAATATCCTGCTTGATCTGCTGCTGTCCAGGCTCGGAACAGGCATAGACGATATCTTTCGAGATCACGACGCCCTCAGTGTCTGCGGCACCCTCGGCAACCCTTTGACAGTCGACAGACTGGGCAATATTAAGCCCGCAGTGGCAGACATACACACCGATGCGGGGTTCAGCATCACCGAGTGCGGAGGTTTTTGCGGGTGTGAATTTTGACATGCTCGTTCTCCCATTAGCTTTTTAGGCTGTAGGTGTTTAGGCTTTTAGGAACAGATAGGCTGTAGGTATTTAGGCTGTATGTGTTTAGGATTTTCCTAAAAGTCTAACAGTCTAAAAGTCTATCCACCTCTTCTTCATTCCCAGCGGATGGTCTGGGCGATAATACTGGTAAGATCCATCATCTCGACACTGAGCTGCTCGCGTCGGAAGGGGTCTTCCATAGCGCACTTGAGGTGTATCTGGCACTTGGGGCAAGCGGTGATCAACAGATCGCTGCCGGTGGCCTGCACCTGTTCCAGCCGTTTGACCTGCATAGCCTTGCTGAAACTGTCGCAGCCGATCCAGGCGCTGTTGCCGCAGCAGATCGCTGCCCCGCCTGACTCCTTCATCTCTTCGAACTTGAGCGGTTTTAATCGCTGCAGCAGCTTGCGAGGCAGCTCAACTCGGTTTTCCAGACGGCCGAGCCGGCAAGAATCCTGGAACGTGATGTTTCGATCCAGCGGCTTGAAACCGACCGCGCCCTTGTCAATCTGTTCTTCAAGGAAATCGTAGATATGCACCACTTTAAAATTGATGGGGAGACCCTGGGACGCATAGGTGGTGTGCAGGGTCATGAAACATTCCGGGCAGGCCGTGATCACGGTTTCGATACCGAGCTTGTTGAGCTGGTCGATGTTGAGGCGGGAGATGCGTTCAAAATTTTCCTTGTCTCCGGACCAGAGCAGATCATGGCCGCAGCAGCGCTCATCCGAGAGGAGGCGAGGAGTGACATCGAAAAAGTTCAAGAGGCGCAGGCTGTCAATCAGGATCTTTTCCGTTTGCACATAAGCAGACTAAAGCAAATAGTCCAGCGAGCGTCACTATTACATATTTTATATTTAGTATATTTATCAAACTTAGACAGGTAACACAGGGGTTTTGGGGTTTTGGGG
>CAITZN010000175.1 GCA_903896915.1 uncultured bacterium | reverse complement strand
CTATTGGCCTCGCATTTACCCTCGATAATTTTTTTTCCCATGCAGGTCGGGCACGCTTCGTTTTTTCCTTCTTGAACAGCCATAGTAGCCTCCGTTAGATAGTAGACTTCGAAACATTCTTTGTTCTGTTAAAGAAAGATAAACTTATATTTGAAAAAATCAACGGGTTGGGCGCAATATGTGTTGGTCGCTTTTTCATGGAACAACAGTCGGTTGCTGAGTCAACAGTGGCGCGGGTGAACGCAACCCTGTTTCAATATCTTGATTGCGCCTGCTCAGGGGAGGCAATGAACACGATTACCCCATTCCTCTCCCTTCACAGTGTCAAATTTGGCGAGAAAGAGTTGTTCGCTTCTGAAGAGTTTTTCCGCACGAAAGCGATTAAGGAAGGGCTTAAGCTGCCCCGGGCCGCCGTTGTAGAGGGCGTAGAGCCATGCCGCCAGAAAACGCTGGCCTTGTGGGGTTGATACATCTATGGGAGGTTTTTCTTCATGCAGATAGTCGCGCAGATAGAGCGCCATGATCTCACATCCGGCTTGACTGTTATAATTGATATTCCAACGAAGTTGACGGATATTGTAAACGCCGTGCCAGATTTGTTCGTTGACCTGTAATACGCCAACGGATGTCCGGTTAGAGGAGAGCAGGTAGGTTATAGCCTTGTTGTTTATGTGAAATTGACGAAAGCAGCTTTCCTGCCAAGCGGCAGCCAGAGTCATTTTTTCAAACCATTCTGCGGTGTTGGCGGAATTCGCCAGTTTCTTCTGTTGGCGTTCAGCTGCTGCCTGGAGAACATCGCAGACTTTCGGCAAAAGCACGGAAGACGGTGTCAACTCTGCCGTCCATTTCTTTATTTCTGTTTGCGATAATTGGTCTGGTTCACCTGCAAGTACCTGGGGAATACTGAAGAATTTTTCAAGGCCTTGCCAGTGAAAAGGATTATCCCTGGAGGTCGGGTCGTTTTCTTCTATTGTTGGCAACGGAATCGGTTTGTCAGCTGGTAGAGGTGTGTCCGGTAGTGGTTCCAGGCCAAGAACTTTGCGCAACTTTTGATCTGCTTCTGTAGCGGGCTTTGTTGGGTCAAAGGGTTCGGGACTGATCATTGCGGCCAAACGGCGAAAACCATCCGCACTGATCTCAATCCCAACAGCAGGTCCTAGTCGATCAAGAATCTGCAAGGCATCGTGGGCAGTAAAAAAAGCGAGGTATCCTAAGATATTTGTCTTTGAGCGGTTTTGGAGGTGGTTGCGGAAAACCGGAGCTAGTTGATTCCAACTCCAGAGAAATTGACGCCTTATAAAGGGGTTGGACAGTCGATCGTGTTCAATGGCGTCGGTGAATTCATAACGGACTGTCAACATAGTATCTAAAAGAGTCCGTCGATCTGCTTCGGTTAGGGGGGCATCGGTGAAGTGCTTGAGCTGGAGAATGAGAAAATTGTCCCAAGTGTGCCAGAGTCCAATTACCCGAGAGTAGTCCTGTTGATTGGGCTGAGGAACTGGTTCGCTTGGCAGCTCTTGTCGAGGTAACTCGATTTCGGCAAGGATATTGACTCGAAGTCCGTCCGGCTGCACTGAAGGGTGATCCGGCCGCATGCTGGCAAAGAAACGTTGGGCCATGTTCTGGTGGTCCCGGTCGAACATTGGGAGCAGACAGATCTTCATTTCGTTGATCGGTGGCGCGAGATTGACGGTGATTTTATTCAGATACTCATGGACATGATCTTTGATTAGGTTCCAGAGGAGATCAACCGCTTGCATCGGGCGGCCATTTTTGTCGAGAACGGCTGAGTTGATGGTTGCAAACGAGAGTTGCCATTGAGCGTTGACCCTGGGACGTTGCCAAAGAACAACCGATCCTTCCCATGTGAATGGTGCCAGGCAGGATTCCATTATCGGGGTACCCCATTTGAGTTGCACTTTGGTTTGGAAGCGGATCTGCCCTCGTTCTTCTGTTATCTGAGGGGTAGAGAGGGTGATTTGATTACAACTGTCCGCATGGTTAAGGATGCTTGCTTGTTCACCGGTGAGAGGATACGCCTGTTGAACAATTAAGGACCGGAGTAAAACCATATCTAGAGTCAAGGGGAGTTGCAACAGTTCCCCCTGTGCTTGCGAAGCGATCAGCATCCATGCCGTGACCAAATAAAATATCCTTAAACTACGCATTGTAATTGTTCGATTTTTTTATGAATATTTTAGTGGCCGCCAATAAAAACGAGATTGCCTGCGGACAAGAGTCAGCCCACATTCCAATGTATTGGGGATTAGGCGAGACCCGGTTTCAGGGGTTCTTGGCCTGGTGGTTGTCGAGAAAAAGATTCGTTTGCAATGCCTCGCTGGCGGCTTCAATCGCCTGGGAAGCAAGCTCCCCGCCCATTGTGGGTAAGACCTCGTTTCCGAGAACTAGTTGTACGACTTCACTGGCACGCAGCTTCTCTGCCGAAGTCACAGGGAGCAGGATTTCTTCATTGTTACTCTCGCTTGAGCTCAACAAGCGTCCCTTGATCAACAATGTTGTTACGGCATTGATGTCTGCACATCTGGTCTTGGGAAATTTTTCGTTCAGCTGAGAGAAGGGAGTCGGAAGGCGTTTTTCGAAGTTATCGTAGACGGTTTGCAGAATATCAAAGGCGGTTTGGAGGAGTCGCTGCGGCGAAAGAGTGTTGTCGGCTACGTAATAATGCGGGTGGATCTGGATTGCATGGGCCAAGGAGGCACCAAGAAGGATGAAGGTCCATCCGATTTGGAGCCAGATAAGGAAAAGCGGGATTATAGCAAACGAGCCGTAGATAGCATTGTACGTTGCAACCTCTACTTGCAGGAAAATAAATATTTTTTGGAAAATGAACCAGAAAATCGAAGCAAAGACGGCGCCGACTAGGGCGGCTCCAGTCTTAACCTTAGCGTGGGGGAAAAAAAGATACATAATCATCAGGGTGGTGACGATGAACACAAAGGGCACCAGTTTGATGGCAAAGGTCGCCACCCAGGCTGTTGGCACAATTAAGCTGACACGGCTCATAATCGTCTTGCTGGCAAGAATGGCTTCAGCGGCTAACGCAATATTGAGGGAAATGGGAAGCAGAATCAGCAAGGCGAGATAATCCATGACTTTCCGGAAGAAGGATCGCCCCTTGTGCGTGTGCCAGATGGCATTCATCGCGGTTTCTATCGAAGAGAGGACGAGAATAACTACACCGATCAGGCCTATGACCCCCAGGATGCCTAGTGCGGCGAAATTAGTCCGGTTGGCGTATTGAAAGATGGTGTCAACGGCGCGGTGGAGATGGGGGGGCGTCGAGACTTGGCCCTGCCCTGTTGACGGTAGGTCAGGGGGAGGTGCGACTAGTTCGAGTTGAGTGGCGACCTCGCTGGTGTTGCGTCGTTCTTGCGGCTGAGGATTTGGAGGTTCAAGCTGTTCAATAAATCTAGTGGCGGCCAGTTTGAGCTGTTCATCGTTGCCGAGCCCTTTGAGAATTGCGGTGCTAAGGGCCAGGATGGGTACTAACGAGAGTATGATGGTGTACGTGAGGGCAGAGGCTCTGATCGCCAAATGGGTCCGGAAAAACTCCTGATACATGATCAAAAGGACACGGAGGCAGATGCGTAAAAAATCAACGGCTTTATTTCTTGAGGCGGAAGGGGAAAAGGCCCATTGTTTGATGCGCCGGGAAAGTCGATCAGGAGGGGAGTTCACGTCAGTTGGAGACATATCCGAAAAGCTATGGGTAATTTTTGGCGAATTGTTCATCTCCCCAACTCGTGATGCAACCATTTTTCGATGATTTCAAAGATGATTTCTCGTTTGACCGGTTTGGTAATGTAGTCGTTCATGCCCGCATCCAAACAGATTTCTCGGTCACCTTTCATAGCGTTGGCGGTCATCGCAATAATAGGGATATTGGTGAAACCCTTGGCGCGGAGTTCCCTGGTTGCTGTGAGGCCATCCATTTCCGGCATTTGAATATCCATGAGAATAAGATCGAAGTGCTCGGGATTCCCGGAGAAGGCTTCAACCGCCTTTTTGCCGTTATTGGCCACTTCGACCTTGTAGCCCGCCTTGGTAAGGATAAGGACTGCAAGTTTTTGGTTTACCGGATTGTCCTCAGCGAGCAGGATGCGGACCGACTGTTTAAGCTCTTCTCTGACGCTGTATTGGGTGATGAAGGTTTCCTTGACCAGGTTGGTATCGACGGGTTCTTCCGGGCCCATGAGTTTTTCTATGGTTTTGAAGAGGATCTCTCGTCGGGTCGGTTTGGTGAGAAAGGCGTCGAAGCCCCCATCTTTGCAGCGCTGGGCGTTCCTGTCCGTTGAAGAGGTGTAGGCAAGGAGCGGAATTTTTGCAGTTTCAGGGATTTCGTGGCGGATCATTCTTGCCAGTGTGTAACCATCCGGTGCCGGCATCTGGATGTCAAGGATGATGAGGTCGAACAGCTGATTGTCGATGATAGACTGCCGCAATACTGATTGGACTTTGCTGCTGTCTTGGATGGCAACAACATCGAGATCTGCGGTTTTGAGGATATGCTGCAAGATGCTGAGATTGGTGATGTTGTCGTCAACCACTAATACCCGTTTGTTAGCCAAAGCGACTTTGCTGAAAGATTTTGTGTGCTGTTGCTGGGCTTTTTTAAGCTTTGCGGTGAAATGGAAGGTGCTGCCCTGGCCAGGTTGGCTTTCTGCCCAAACGTGCCCTTGCATCAATCCGGCAATTTTGCGGCAGATGGAAAGTCCTAGGCCGGTGCCGCCGTATTCCCTGGTGGTCGATCCGTCAGCCTGGCGGAAGGCTTCGAAGATCGATTCCAGTTTATCCTCAGGGATACCGATCCCCGTATCTCGAATATGGGCATGCAGGGTAATGCTCTCCTCCGTCTCTTCATCGACCATGAGCGCTAACTCAAGCTCTCCCGTCTTGGTAAATTTAGCGGAATTACCCATGAGGTTAACCAAGACCTGACGAAACCTGCCGGGATCCCCCATAACGTTGGCAGGAAGAGCGTCATCTATTCTGCAGAGCACCTCGATAGGACGCGAGGCTACCTTCGGCCTGACGAGATCACAGACATCTTGTACCGTGATCTCCGGATCGAAGTTGATGCACTCGAGATCGAGTTTGCCCGCCTCAACCTTGGAAAAGTCGAGTATGTCGTTGATTAAGGAGAGCAGGGCGTCGGCGCTGCGTTTGATGGTCTGGGCGAATTCCACCTGCTCCTCATCCAGACCGGTATCGAGCAGCATATCGGTGAAGCCTATGATACCATTCATCGGGGTGCGGATTTCGTGGCTCATGGCCGCCAGGAACTCACTCTTGGCGATGTTTGCAGCCTCCGCAGCCTTTTTTGCTCCCCGTAATTCCGAAGTCTGCTGCTTAATTTCCATCTGCAGGGTGTTGGCGTAATTGAGTTGTTGCTCCTGTATTTTCCGGTAATTCTGCTCGTTCTCAGCCATGATGTCCTGGAATTTATTTTCCAGGACAGCGAATTTCCGATCAAACTGTTTTTTTTGGATGCGCAGTCTGTTCACTGTCTCCACTGTTTCTTGGTGAGAAAGAAAGAGTCGGACCGCAAGACGGATGATAGTCGAGATCCAGGTGCTGGCGACGCTCTGTTCCGGTTCTTTTGCTGTAGCTAGCACATAGCCGTGCAGATCCGGCACCGCAAGTAGGAAGAAGGGGCGGCCTTTTACTGAGAAGGAGACCTCCGAAGATTTTTTTTCGTATTCTTCGACATAATGAATGGCCTGGCCGGTTTCAAGAGGGAAATGGTCGGAGGCGACTGAATGACCGGAATGATTCAGGCAGAAAAAAAGGAGATGCTCAGTCTCTTGTTCAAGGTGCGTGTGTAAAGCGGTTAATTCACCAACGGGGTCAGCAAGATCGGCAAACAGGTTTGTCATGGTCATGGATAACCTCAGCCGCCGTACATTTCTTTTGTTTTTTCAAGCTCTTCCGGAAGGTCTTCCGCAAGCACTTTGTATTCTTCCATGTTGCTTTGGATATGCGCCGCCAGGGAGGGTAAGAGGGTGACCGGGACATCCTCTTTAAGGGCATAATAGCCGAGTTGGGTGATGATATATTCGCTCATTTGGAGAATACCTGTCGGCGAATGCGGAATGATTGCTCCGTTATCTTGATGGTGATCACGGATTGCATCGGCGATCGGGTCAGGGATGCACCATTCTTTGGCAAGTATGGAGCCAATCTGGCAGTGGTCAGTGTGAAACAACTCCTGTTCCAACTCAAGGATAGAAGGACCATCAATAACCAGTTGATCAATCAGCTTGAGAAATTTTTCTTCCTCGGTCTCCATTTCGACAATCAACCCAATGTCATGTAATATTCCACAGAGATAGGCGTCGTCACCATTGATAGAGAAAATGCGTTCGGCGATCATTTTACAACAGATACTTGAGGCGGCGCTGTGCACCCACAAACGCTGGGGAGAGAATTCGGTGGTGCCGGAGTTGCTACGCAGCATGCCTTTGAGGGCATCGGTTACTGCGATATTGTGGAGGTTTTTCATTCCTAACAGGGCAACAGCTCGTGAAATGGAATCAACCTTGCGTCTCAGGCCAAAATAGGAGCTGTTGACCAAGGTCAACAATCTAGCGACTAGTGCTGGATCTAATCGGATGACTTCCTCAAAGTCTCGCAGGGTGGAATCTTCATCGTTGACCAATTGAACAAGCCGGGCGACAATATGAGGTAGAGTCTTTATTTTTTTGAATTTTTCAATAAGCGTTTCGGCTGTGGTCATAGAAAAGCTCCTTGTGTTTGGCTGGCCACAGGGCAGACGCAGGTGGTTTGGTTACAGGACGATTTCATGTTTACTGACAGCCTCGGCTTTGATCCGGTCAAGTAGCTTGGCGGGTACCGGTTTGATATTCTACCACAATTAAACAGTTCCCCCTCAGAAGAGAGACGACTTAGCGAGTCTAAAGTATTATGTCATAAACACCTTGTTGTTCAAGGTATTCTTAGCGAAATCGTTGAATCCACCCTTGTTTTCTGATTGTTTTTATTTTTTGCTGATTTTGACGGGGATAATCAATTTGTCTCCAATCCGTATGGCTGTTTCTCGATTTCTGCTGTTCGCTGCGAGTAACTCCTGAGGAGTGAGTTGAAATTGGCGGGCTATGGAGAGAATGGTGTCTCCTTTCCGGACCATATAACGAACGTCGGAATTTGATGTTTTGGAGCTACGTTGCAATTGGGCGATATGTTTTTGATTTTCAGGTTCTATCTTTAACTCGGCCTGTTTTGTCACAGGTAGGCGCACCAGGTACCCTTTGGGAACTGATTTCTGCCCGTCAAGGACAGGTTGCATAATAGCAGGATTCAGGCGAGCAAAATTTTGAAGGGAGATGCTGAATGAGGAGCGGAGACGGGCTGTGGAAATATCTTCTTTAAGACGAAAAGTGACGGTAGACTCAGGGCGTTCGAAAGGCACATTAGGGTCTCCTCCCAAGCGCGTTGCAACACGCACAGCGGCAAGGAACTCAGAGTAAAAATTGCGTGAGGCGAATTTGAAATATCCCTGACTGTACGAGGTGAAAATGTTTTCATAGCTGCCCTTTTCGTTTTTTGCCCTGACCATGCCAGCGCGGCCATAATTATAGGCGGTTAGGGCGAGCGGCCAAGACTGGAGCTGGGAATAGTTTTCCTTGAGGAGTTTCACTGCGGCCTGGGTGGCGAGGTAGGGGTCGTAACGTTCATCGAGTCGTTCATTGATGGTTAAGAAATCTTTTCCAGTAGATCGAGTAAACTGCCAGAGACCGGCTGCTCCGACTTTGCTGAAGGCCTTCGGGTTAAAGGATGATTCAACATGGGGCAGATAGGCAAGTTCCGGGGGCAGTCCCTGGGCAGCAAAAATTTGTTTAAATTGGGCAAGATATTTCCCGGAGCGTATCAGGCCCTCATGGAAGCGGTCTTTTTGGCCGACTTGCAGGCGGATGTTCTCCCGTGCCTCATGATAGGCGGCATGGGGTTGTCGGAGAAAAAGACTGGATATGTTTTTTTCTTCCTGGGTCGTTGGGGGTTTGCCGGAGCCAAGGTCTGAGAGGATATCGCTGATTCGGCTTTTAGCGGCCTTGATGCGTTCGCTGTTAATTTTTGTTGAACCGGGAGTGTCACCATCTACAAGATCGACAACAGTATAAACACGGCTGAGGTTATCGCTATCGTGCAACAGCCCTTGTTGTGTGGAGTAACGGCTATACACATCTTCCCAGAATTTCACATTTGCTTTGATACACGGATAGAGAGGAAATTGTTCGGTCGCTGAGAATGCTGTGCCGGAGAAGCAAAATGATGAGCAGAAGCAAAAGAGCATAATGCAAAAGAGTTTTGCCCGTTGTGCTTTTGTTTTCGGTACGATACAAATCATGAGAAAGAGATGCCAGATGAAAGGTGGTTGGTTGTTGGCCGATTAACGTAGTATTAGTGTATCATATTGCGAACAACACGGCGATAGAAGTTGCGGATTGTAGTTGTTTGTAGAGATAATATTCTTCTTTTATAATTTGTAGAGCATCCCTTCCATATGTATAAGCCTATAATAGGTACACTCGGTTATATTCTATCTTCAGATGGATTACAGGTGCTGCTTGTTCATCGTAATGCCCGGTCTTCAGATCCGCATCTGGGTAAATATAACGGCCTGGGCGGTAAAATGAAAGCAAACGAGGATATCGTCAGCTGCATGAAAAGGGAGATTCGAGAGGAATCTGGCTTGGAATGTACCAGGATGCAATTGCGCGGTACCATTAACTGGAAGGGATTCGGGGCCGAGGGTGAGGACTGGCTAGGGTTTATTTTTCTGATCACCGGATATAGCGGCACCGCTAAGCAGAGAAATGAGGAAGGCGATTTGATTTGGTACCCGCTTGCCAATCTTGAACATTTACCGATGTGGGAAGGGGATAGCAATTTTCTTCCTCTGGTTTTTGATGCGGATCCGCGTGTTTTTCATGGTATTATGCCGTATAAAAACGGGAGGCCTGTCGCATGGGAATACAATCGGTGTTAGCTTTTTATTTGATAAAAATGAAGTCCTGATACTTCGTGCCCTTGTAAAGTTCTTGCGTTCAGGAGTCGTGATCTGTATATTGATGCCCTGTCCAGTTCTATCATAATTTCGGAAGGTTATGGTTTCTTAACCTTTTCGGCAACTTAAAAGTAAGAGGAAGCGTCATGGAGAATAATGCGGAATTGGTTCGCTTGGAGGAGTTTGTAGATAAACTGTTGGCGAAATACAATAAATTGAAGTCGGATTATCATGTGTTGCAGGGTACTCTTCAAGAGCGTGACGCTGAATGTGTTGAGCTGAAAAATAATATTTCTGATTTGAGCACCGAGCGTAGCGAGGTCGGGAATCGGGTTGCCGGATTGATCGGCCGTATTGAGCAGTGGGAGAACGAACACGTTTCTGTGGCGGCAGAAAAAAGCAATAATAGCAGCGTGCAAGGCTTTTTGTTCAGTGATGACGCTGAAAGTAAAAGTAATTAGGCAGACGATCGATACCGATGCAGGATCGTCTTGTTCGCTTCCATCTGTTCGGACAGGAATTTACTTTTTATAGTGCTGCTCCTGATGACGAGGTGGATTCCGCAATATCGCTTCTTCGCCAGGAGCTTGAGGCCAACGATACAATGAGTCGGAGTTCTGTGCCGTCGAGCAAGATGCTGGTTCTGGGGTGTTTGCGCATGGCAGCTAAGTATGCTCAGCTAGATCGCGAATATAGTGAGTTTCGACAGGTGCAGGAACGTTCGGTCGCTCATCTGATAGACAAGGTTTCTTCGGAAATGGACTGATTAATCTGCATTTTCATTTTGTTCGGAAGGCCCTTCTGGTATAGTAAAAGTAAGAATACATATAGTCCCCTACTCTGTTGGTGATCAACGAAGTATTGAGCCAACTCACACGATAAGGGTAGCTTCATTGCTGAAACATGAAATTCTTAGTTGAATTTCAGACGGCAGCAAAAAGCACTGCCCACCTAATTTCATTAGGTTTAATCATTTCGTTGACACGGCAGCGTGGGGGTTTTGTTACCAGCATTGAATCCTTTTTTTTATAATATAGAGCTGTTTTTTGTTGAAAGAGGACGGTGGCGTTTGCAGTGTCGGGCATGATAGTTGGTTCGGTGATAGAAAGAGAAAGATAACTCTGATGCGATCAGGTTTACTATATTTGAGTGATCTCCCCCACAAGCTGATTTCAAGAAAAGGTCTTGCCGGATATTGTCTAGCGGCGCGCCTTTCTCTTGATATTTTTCAGGCTAAAGACAACCGGGTTGTACTAAGCAGTTACTATTAAGGCTTTGTTATACCTGTCGCTGTTTGTGGCGGCATTTTTGTTTTTTCATCGATATCTCCGCGCTTCACTTCGCCCCCCCCTCCTCTTCTCTCTGCAACTCAGTCAATCTGAGCAATCGAATTGTCTAGTTGTGTTATATTTATATATTTGATTAGGTGTCTTGTCATGGAATTAACTGTAATGACGATGCTTTTGGCTCTGGCGAATTTAATTGCCGGGTTGGCCTTAGGTATTCTTCTGCGTAAAAGATTGGTGGAAGGGACCCGGAAAAATATTGAATTGCAAGGGCGGCAAATTATTGAGAATTCTATCAATGAAGCCGAACAGATCAAAAAAGAGGCGTTGCTGCAGGTTAAAGAAGAGGCTTTTTTATTCAAGCAGGAAGCAGAACGCGAATTAAAGGCAAGTCGGCAGGAGCTTAAAGATGATCAGCGCCGATTGAATCGTAAATTTGACGAAATTCAGCGTGAATTTCAGATTTTGGAAGAAAAACAGGCTAGCCTGAAATACCGAGAAGAACGTCTTGAAGTAAATGAAACAGAGGTCGTCGAAAAGAATAAGCAACTGAATGGCCTGATAGATGAGCAGCGTTATAAATTGGAGAAAATCGCTGGCATTGACCGTGAAGAGGCTAAGGTCCAACTCATGCAATCCATAGAAAGTGAGGCACGTATGGATTGTGCAATACGGCTTTCACGCATTGAAAATGAAATGAAATTGGAGGCTGATCGAAAAGGCAAAAATATTATAGCTCTAGCTATCGCGAGATATGCAGGCGACTATGTCGCCGACAGAACAGTGTCGGTGGTCCCCTTGCCCAACGATGAAATGAAGGGGCGGATTATTGGCAGAGAAGGGAGGAATATCCGGGCCATTGAAGCCGCAACTGGTATTGACATTATAATCGATGATACGCCTGAGGCCGTCATTCTTTCGGGGTTTAATCCTATCCGCAGGGAAGTCGCCCGGCGAGCTCTCGAACAGCTCATTTCCGATGGCCGGATTCATCCCGCTCGTATCGAAGAGGTTGTGCAAAAGGTTGCCGAAGAGCTTGAAGTCGGCATTCGAGAATCTGGGGAACAGGCCACCTTCGATGTCGGTGCCCATGGCATGCATGTAGATTTGATAAACCTGATAGGTCGTCTCAAATACCGCACCAGTTATGGACAGAATATTTTTCAGCATTCTCTGGAAGTTGCTTTTTTGTGTGGGGTAATGGCTGCCGAATTGGGACTGGATGTCAAAAAAGCCAAACGTGCTGGCCTGCTCCATGATATTGGTAAAGCGGTCGATCACGAGGTTGAAGGATCACATGCCATTATTGGTCGGGATCTAGCTCGTAAATATGGGGAAGCTGAAGATATCATTTATGCCATAGGCGCTCATCACGAAGATCAACCACCCAAGAGTGTACTTGATGTATTGGTGCAGTCGGCTGATGCCCTTTCAGGGGCTCGGCCCGGGGCTCGAAAAGAGATGCTGCAGAGTTATGTCAAACGTCTTGATGATCTTGAAAATATAGCCAACAGTTTCAGCGGAGTTGATAAGTCCTATGCTATTCAAGCCGGCCGTGATCTTCGTATTATTGTCGATAGTCAGAAGGTTAAAGACGAAGAAACGACACTTTTGAGTCGTGATATAGCCAAGGCAATCGAAGAGCAGTTGACCTATCCGGGGCAAATCCGGGTGACGGTTATTCGTGAGACAAGAGCGGTAGAATACGCCAAGTAGGAGAATGATGATGAGGTCCGTAGAAGAACAGATTTCCCTGATAGAGCGGGGTGTTGTTGATTTTCATTCCAGAGAGGAATTGGTTAGGAAATTGACTAAATCACTTGAAACCGGTGTTCCGCTGACGATCAAGGCTGGTTTTGACCCTACGGCACCAGATCTGCATTTGGGGCATACGGTTCTGATTCAGAAGCTGAGGCATTTTCAGCTATTGGGACATCAGGTGATCTTTTTGATCGGCGATTTTACGGGCCTGATTGGTGATCCAACTGGTAAATCCGACACCCGGCCTCCGCTTACCAAGGCGGATGTCGAGAGAAACGCAGAAACGTACAAGGAGCAAGTATTCAAAATTCTTGATCCGGAAAAAACCCAAGTGCAGTTCAATTCTACCTGGCTCGGTCAACTTACCTCGTATGAGATGATACGTCTTGCATCAGAGATCACTGTCGCCAGAATGCTTGAACGGGACGATTTCAAAAAACGATTCGAATCAAACCGGCCGATTTCTCTTCACGAATTCCTGTATCCTCTGATTCAAGGTTACGATTCTGTTG
>CAITZN010000174.1 GCA_903896915.1 uncultured bacterium | reverse complement strand
TATTAACCCCGCTGATAAAACGACCTACAACTATTCCGCTTCCTCCCAGGTCTTTGACTCATTAGGCAACAGCCATATGGTCTCTGTGTACTGGAGACTGGTGAGCGATGCCACCAATACCTGGACCATGGGATACACCGTAGACAACAATAACACTCTGCCTATTGCGACCCTCGCAACTCCATTAACCTTCGGAGCAACCGGCAACCTGCCTGACACCGACGGTGACGGCAAACCCAATCCTGTAACCGAGTCGATTACCATTCCCAGCTTGGGAAATGGCGCAAATCCTCTGACCATAAATTTAGCCTTTGACTGCACCCAGTTCGACAGCGATTCCGTGGTTATCGGCCAGAAGCAGAATGGGTATAGCGCCGGATCACTGACTAATGTGGCCATCAACGGCGAGGGTGTCGTAGTAGCATCCTATTCCAATGGCAAGCAGATCAATATCGCCCAACTAGTTCTAGCAAAATTCCAGAACCCAGGAGGCCTGCAGTTAGCTGGTTCCAATCGCTATACAGCTCCTGCCGAGGTTGGGACCATCCGGGTTGGTATTCCAGGCCCGGAGCTAGGCAGAGTCTTTACCAACTCCCTTGAGCAATCGAATGTCGATATGGGCCAGGAATTTGTTAAAATGATCACCACCCAGCGCGGTTTTTCAGCAAACTCCAAGATCATTACCACCGTCGATGAAATGCTCGGCGAGTTGATTAACCTGAAACGATAACCAAAGTCATTATTCTGACACCAGGCTCCCCTGATCTCCACGCTCAGGGGAGCCTCACCTGTTTGCTTCATCAAGCTTAATCGCCACCACCTGCCCAGTACCCCTCATTCCGTATCCATATTGATTTTTTGGCATTTTACTTGCAAACTTGTCATTGAATTGATTTTTAGGTACACTCTGCTCATTCATCAGTACCGCTCCTTCGTTCATGCAGCCGGTTGTGCCCTGATTCTCCCTGCCCGTCTTTCGGCCCAAGGATAGACGTCGCCTCGATCCGGTAGCGTCATCGAAAGAGAACAGGTAAAAAACAGACTATTCGGCTGTACTCTACGAAGCAATTATCACTTGGTTGAACAAGACAGCAAGCTATCCACTCCCCATCTCTTTTCAGATGGCGCGGCACCCACGAGGAAAACACTATGGCAGAGAAAGAAAAGAAAAAGGAAGAGCCGGAGAAAAAGGACGGCGGCAAAAGCAAGCTGATCATTATCATCGCAGCGGTCGTTTTGCTGCTAGGGGTCGGAGGGGGTGCTGCTTATTATTTCCTCGTTTTCAAACCGCATAAAATCGAACAACAAAAGAAGAAAGAAGAGGAAAGCAAGGCTGCCTCACTGATCAAACCCATACCTGAAGAAGCTAAAATCGGGCCCATGGTGGAAATCAAAGAGTTTGTCGTCAACATCATCGGCGAAGAGGCCACTCATTACGTCAAGGCCTCACTCACCCTGGAACTGGACAAAGAGGCCGCGGTTCAAGAAGTCGGCAAACGGATGCCGCAGATCAGGGACGCCATTCTTCTGCTCATCAGCAATAAAACCTTTACTGAACTGCAGGACACTCAAGGTAAGAATCAGGTCAAGGCAGAACTGAAGACAAAAATTAATTCCTTTCTCAAAACCGGCAGTGTCAACAACATCTACCTCACCGATTTCGTCGTGCAGTGAGCCCTCATGGAACCGATACTCACCAAAGATGAAATCGCTGATCTGCTCGCAGCGATCAGGGCAGGAAAAGTCTCAGCGGACTTTGTGGGCAACGGACTTATCCAATCCAAGCAATTCCTCAATTCCACAGAGATCGATCTTTTTCAGACTTTTAAAAAGCCTGGTAGTAGGGGAGAAATGCGTATCCCCAACCTCGATCTCATTATTGACAATTTTTCCCGCAGATTTGCTACCAGCCTAACCAATACCCTGCAACGCAATTTCACCGTGGAACGGGAAGAAATTGCGACTACTGATTTCCAGCAGAGCATCTTGGATCTTGACAACCAGGGAGCCGTGGGCATTTTCAGCACTGCCCCGCTGAAACACGGCTGTCTCTTTCATTTCGATACACGCCTTGCCTTCACCCTGCTGGAAATGATGCTCGGTTCCTCGCCATCCAGCGAATCACTTGCTCTTGACCGCAACCTTACCACCATCGAAATCGCCATCCTCAAAACCACCATGACGGATATTTGCACTGAATTGCAGAAGGCGATGCAATCGGTCGTTGCTCTGCAACCTCAGCTGACCAGGGTGGAAAACAATTTCCGCCTCGTCAACATTGTCGAGCCAAAGACCGAGGTTTTGGTCACCCTTTTCACGATACAAATTGCCGGCGAACCCTGCGGCCAGATGCGCTTTATCATTCCCTACCTCACCCTTGAACCCTTGCAGGAAAAATTCAAACCTTCAATTCCTTAGATGAAGTGATTAATCATCATAATATAGACGATATTTACATCACACTTTCAAATGAAGAGCATACCAAGTCTGCGCTTCAAGCTATTCATAATAAAAAACATGTGCTAATAGAAAAACCCATCACACTTCATTCACAAGAAGTTGAATTAATTCAAGAGGCGG
>CAITZN010000173.1 GCA_903896915.1 uncultured bacterium | reverse complement strand
TTGCGTCTGAAAATGGTGGGGCTGCATCAGCATCCCCTCGTACCAATGAACTTCAGCAGACTCGGCTTCGAAATTGGGAATCACGGCATTAGCTCCAATCTGTTATTATGAACACGGATAAGATAACTGTCGCGAAACCGTTCCTTTCCCGGGGAGATGATGATTTGCTGCTTCACCCGTTCACTGGTATTTTCAAAATCGGCATAGATGATGATTCGTCCGGTATCACTGGGAACCCGTACATCAATCTTTCTGGTTCCTCCATCCTTGACAGCGAACTTCTGAATCTCTTCCGTGGTCAGCCTTTCCCGCATCTCATTGCCGAACCACACCTCGGGCGAAATAGCGAGTACAGCATCCGCCTTGAGTTCATTGACCGTAATGATATCGATCGGCAGCAGGACGCCATCGTTGATAGGCACATCCGCCTTGAGTGACACCGCCACTTCGGTATACCTTGGAGTATTCGGCGCGGCGCATCCAACAAGGGCGACACCGACCAGCAACACCTTGAAAAAATTGGCAATATACCGCCTTGCGGCACCCCGATTATTCCCCGTCTGCAGCGTGCATTGCTCATTCATTGTCATGTCATAGCCCCAATTGTTGAAACTTTTTCTTAATGATATCCCGGACAATGGTATCACTCACGCCATCATTATCTATTCTCCGACGCACAGCTTTCACCATAACCAATAACTCATCGATATCGATACTTTTTTTCCCAAGCGGCAACATAAGCGATCTACCGTCTTTTTTTTCTGAAACCGTACTCTCCAGCATAGTGCAGAGAGCGTCGGCAAAAAATTTGTAGCCATCATGCTGCGAGGCCAGAATGACGACCAGCAAATTATACAAGGTATCCAGATAGTGCTTGGTTCTCTGATCCAGCAGGGCCCGATCACCGGCGCTTGCTGCCAGCACCTCGTCAAGTTTCATGGTCAGTCCTGGAGGACGAAAATCCTGCTGCGTGGCAACAGGGTTGATGGCATCAGCAAGAAAACCCAAAACGAGCCGCTCCAATCGCTGTCCAAAAACTTTCCAGGGATCATCAACCGGTGCTGCCACGGGCTGACTGCTTGGCACAAGAGGCCGGACGGCAGGTTCCGGGCTTTTCCTGACGGTTCGGACGATATCGATCACCGTCATATCGGACGCGCCCCGCCGCAACTTCGGGCCAAAGTCCTCCATAAACTTATTGTCTTTCCGCATATAGCGTGCGGCAAGACTCCCACCCTCCTCCAGGATAGCCCCGAGGATATCGCCGATGCCGATAGTCCCCTGCTTCCTTTCGGCCGCCAGACTCATGACTCTCCAGACCCGGGGAGCGACGGTTAACGTGCCCGGCTGCCCCTTAAATGAAGTAGCCACCGAAGCCTTCGCCAGCCATTTCCCGAAAATTTGATACCGGCCCGGTGCTTTGACCTGGCTGACACAGTCATATCCCGCATCACTTATTTCAGCAGCAGACTCCATCATGGCGATAAAGAGGCGGTCGACATCACAAAAATACCGGTCAATCGTGTTATCCTCTTCAACGAAACGGAAGATACTGTTCCACACATGGTTGAGCCCCGGGGTCATGGTGAACATCGTCCGTGGGTCGCTGAAACTGGACTCGCTGAAAGGAACACAATCCTCTCCAGCCTTTTCCGGATCAATCTGCAAAATCGATGACCCTATCAGCAAAACATCATCCATCTTCAACGGATAGCTCCGATTACCCTGGAGCTTTTCGTTCTGATAGAAGGTGCCATTGGTGCTGTTCAGATCCCGTACGCACCAGTCATGCCCCTCTTTGAGAATCTCCGCATGCCGTCCGGAAACCTCCTCATCCAAGGCCAGGGAAAGAGCATTCCCCACCTTCCTGCCAATGGTCCCTTTTTTGTCGATAAGGCCACGGAGTCCATCCATGGGGCCGCCAATTACTTCTAAAACTACGGTGTCGCTCATTCGATTCTACAGTCTTCTATCTTCTTAGCAAGTTCCACCGCTTCAGCCCAGCAAGCCGAGGATTGTGGAATATCTTTCAAATAATCACAAGCATCCTTCTTGTTTCCCTCCTGGAGAAAGACCTTGGCCTTGCTCAAGTATTTGGCATAGAGATTGTTGGTGCCCTGCCCTGAAGCACACCCGCTAGCCGCTGGTTGCGCAAGGGGAACGACGGGAAGAGCAACAGCTGCGGGAGGCGGTGGTGTTTTTACTGGCGCGGGACTTTTCAACCAGAAAAACAGGCCAATGCCCACGACCAGAACAGCCGCTCCAATCCCACCACCGATGAAAAGAAGGTTCTTGTTGCCCTTCGGCTTTTCTCCCCCCCCATAGACCGATGGTGTTTCATACGCGCTCCCAGCTCGACTACCACCTCCGGGGGGTGGGTCGTTAGGGCCGAAGTCAAACGAGGGCGGAGTGTACGAGGGGGGCGGAAATCCCGGAGCCTGTTGCCCCGCTTGGAACACGGGCGGAATAGGCTGGTTGGAGGGAAAAGGAAACTTATCACCTTCTGGCGGGGCCGCTGAAAACGGCTGACTCTCACCCCAAGGCTGAGCTGCTGGCGTCGGATACGCAGGCGATGCCGGCCTGCTGGCAAAGGCCCCGCTCTGAGCCGGTGCTCCAGCTCCTGGACGCTGCTGCGCGGCAGACGCCGGGTTGTTCATCAGGACGGTCGCATCGGTGTCAAACTTCTTTTCAATCTTACAGGCGACATTGCCGATGGTGAGCGTGGCGGGAACGGCTACTTCAATGGTTGTCGACTTATGGATCTGGTTTGCATAGACTAGGCCGTTGAGACCCAGGACTTGCACGTTGATCCGGTCGCCGTTTCTCTGAAGGATGAGATGGTTACGACTGAGGGTCTTGTCGTCAATAACGATATTCTGTCCCCCATCGCGACCCAGAGTAACGACCTCGCCGAAGCGTAGGGGAAACCTGATTGCATTTCCCGGAAGATCGACCACAAACCACATATCGTCCTGCTGGGAGGACAACTGGTACAGGTCAGCCGCAGGCTGGGGCGGTCTATAGGGCTCCGCCTGTTGGGGAGGGCGGTAGGGTTCAACAACTGGCTGCGGCGGCGGCCGATACGGTTCTGCCGCTGGTTGTGACGGCGGCTGGTACGGTTCCGCAGCTGGCGGCGGTGGCCAAGCGGGCGCTGCTGCTTGGGGTGGCCGGTACGGTTCTGCAACCGGCGGTGGACTGTAGGGTTCAACAACTGGCTGCGGTGGCTGATAGGGTTCGGGTGACGGCGGTGGCCAAGCGGGCGCTGCTGCTTGGGCCGGCGGCTGGTACGGTTCCGCAGCTGGCGGCGCGGCGGCTGGCGGGAGAGCCTCTGCCGGTGGCGAACTCTGCCAGAAAGGATTGGGAGACGGTGGCGGCCCCTGATTTACCTCCGGCGGTCTGCCGTCTGCTGGGGGGGGCGCATTGAAACCGCCGATACGGGTTTTGTCGTCTTTGGAAAAATGGTTATCCATATTGTTCAGACCCAACTCTTTATGCAAGAGCACGGCACCAAACCCCACCGACCTCAGGTCAGAACTGCGGGACTGTTGCCGGAGCCATTGCCTTTTGGTGAAAATACACGGTAGAAGACGAAAGAAGAGACGTTGATTGCTGGTGGTACCGTCCTTTCAGACCGTCTTATAAATTATAGCCAAACCATCTTGAGAGGTAAACCGCCTCTCTTTGTTTATAACCTGACAGAGGTCATGGTTCAAACAACTACCTTTCCCCCCTCCAGGGCAACCAACCGTTCGAAATTTTCCAGCGAAAGCAAATGGGCAAAAACCAACTCCAGATAGCCCTGCCGAGACAGGCTGCCTATCACCTCGTCCGGAAGAGCAGCCATCTTTTGCCGGCTCACGACAAAAAAACCGTTGAGCTGGAGTTTTTTACCGCTCGCCATGGCCACGTCCGCCTGCATCGGTTCCATAAGATCATGTTGCTGCAAAACTGCACAGAAGTCCAGAGTCCGTTGATGCTGGATCTGGAATTCCTGCAAAAAGGAGAGCGAGCGTATCAGGGTCGCACTCTGACCGCCATCCTCCAGAAACAACCGTTCGCCCCGCCCGTCCCGGTTAAAGCCGGCAAAACCCTCATCGATACAGACCAGGTATTCCGTACTACCCTCCTGCAGGGCCGGGATAAACGGATAGCGGCGGACATAGGCAGGAATATAGGAGGCTTGCCAGGCCCCTTGGGCACTGATGAACAGATTCTGGCCATCCTGCAACCCGAGTACCGCTGCCGGAAAATAGTTACCCTGGTCCAATACAAAAACCAGAGGGTATTCCCGGCAGGCCTTACTGAATTCAGCAGCGAGAACAATCACTGAATTCGTTGCCGCGGCAAAGGTCATGTCTGTGACCGGGGCAATCGAGACATCCCGATGCCGGTTTTTGTCGACAGGCAACACCTGCCTATAAAAAAGCGGCTTATTCATTACACGTAATCCTTTTTTGCACGATTACCATGGCATGCCAGCCACTTTATACCATCGCTGATTATCGTAACCGGCCAGAGTTTCTTCCAACTGATCCTCCGGCATTTTCAATTCTGGGGTACCCAGCGAAAAGAGCGAAATTTGCTGGTTGAAGAGGGCTGGATCAATGTAATAGTTGAGATTGCCCTCTTTTTTCAATTCACTGCCCAGAATCGCGCCAAACGTAGCGTTAATGATCGCAATTCCGGCAGGTTTTGTAATGTTAGCGCTATTATAGATACCGTCCAGAAGTACGTTCTTCCAGGTCTCCAGGATAATGTGATTCGGAACATTAAGATTGAGATTAATGACTCCCGCCGGATCCGATGTAATCACGTGCAGCGTTCCATTGGTTGCCAACGTATATTTCACCGGTTCCCTATTATTGATGTCGCCGTGCGCCGCCCTTAAATACACATCGCCGGGTCCTGCATTCATATTGGCGTGGAGAACCAAATTATCATTAATCAGCCGGATACCATTTGGTGATCCGGTTGTATTCAGGGTGCCGGTCAAAGTGGTAGTGCCGCCGCTGCCATTGGCAACAAAGCTGGCGGCATTCAGACCACCGGACTCAATGATATTTGTGGCGCTAATCAGCACATTCCCAAGCGGCGTTACCCCTCCGACAAGCCCCGAAAAGGTTACGTTGTTATCAGCCGTAAGTGTCAGATTTTGCGCACCCGCTGTTGTTCCATTTAGCGTACCGCCAAAAATGATGTTCGCGCCGTCTAAGGTGGTGGTGGCACCAGCGAGCGTGACCGCACCGTTATAGGTCTGATTACCCACGGTTGTGATCGTTCCGCTCAGCGCTGTGGTACCGCCGCCATCGATCAGCGATCCTGTAAGACTGCCACCAGATCCGACAAAACTGACTGCCCCCGTACCACCAGTTAAGTTGTACACCTCGCTAAAGTTCAAAATATGAGGAGCCACAGTATTTGAAACCGTACCCGAATTTAGGCCAGTGAGAATGAAATTCTGACCGATCAGGGTGGTGCCAGCTCCGTTGCCCTTCACAGAGGTGATGTTGTCAAAAGTAGAGATTGCAGCATTAGAATTTATGCCGGTAGCTGTGCCAGCCTGCTGATTGATTGACACTGCGCCAAGATACCCCTCATAATCCAAGAGGCTGTTTGCTCCAAAAGTAACAGCTGTGCCACCTGCGGTAGCCGCTCCACTGCTTGTTGCCAGCGCCAGGGTACCTCCTCCACTGATGGTAATATCTTCGGCGACCGTGACATCATAGATTGTCAACTTTGCGCCAGTTCCTACCGTCGTCGTGCCTGCACCTATACCCAAGGCAGTTGTGTTAGCGGCAACTAGGGTGCCACCCGAAACTGTCGTCGTACCCGTATAGTCATTCGCCTTATCCAAAGTAAGTATTCCTGCCCCCTGCTTAATTAAGCCTCCCCCTCCCGTAAATTTCCCGGATTGCTGAGTTGCTGCCCCTGAAGTATTGATCGTTAATCCTGTGCCTGTACTAATCGCGGCAAGTGTCATGTTGGCAGCATTCAGCCCCACCGAAGTACTGGAGGTTACGCCGCCAACTTCTGTGATATCACCTATAGTGGTCAGGCTAACGCCACCAACCGCGTTGGTATTCACTGCACCGGTCAGAAGCGTCGTG
>CAITZN010000172.1 GCA_903896915.1 uncultured bacterium | reverse complement strand
CTCCCGATAGCACAGCTGCACTGAATAGCGTTTAGCCCCACATCCTTGAAAATCTCTGGCAAACCAAGGGTGATGAGTGCATGCATTCCGACATGTTCCACACCTACAGCGGATCTTCCCTTTAACCAAACTAAATATCCTTGGATATCGGCCTGTTATACAATTTTCTAGTCAAAAGTGCACACTAAAACATATTCTTGTAGACCATATTTGCTATTTTAAAATTTTCCAACTTGTGCTATTTTTAGCACGAAAAAGAAGGTTTTTCCGTATAATCGCTCAAAAATGAGGTAAAAGTACCCACTAAAAATTAAATTTTAAAATAGTTCTAACCTACCGATTATATTACAACTATTCAGGGATATTGCGCCTTGTCAAAAAGGGAACATCCGTTATAGAGTACCGTTGCGCCCTGCAAGAATAGTTTGTAGGCGACCACAGGGGGATACCATTTTTAGAATGGCATAAAATTCTGTTAGACATTTGCAATCCTTTCATGCAGTGTAGCTTGGGAGAGGATTACTATGTTTGCCGAAGCCATGCCATTTATCACCCATTATATATCCGAACTAGCTAAAGAACTGTGTCAAAAACGTCCTGAGTATCACCTGAGTGGTATCCAGCAGAAGTGGTTAAGCTATTGCCTGACCGGGATGCTCCTGACAGGAACACTATGCTGGACAGCTTTTGAGCGAATGGGACTGGGTGGCTATAGTATAGGCGCGCTATCCTGGATGTTTCGCAACACAAAACTTCCATGGTCACATCTGCTTCAAGTCAGTTTCTCGATGTTGATTCGCATATTACAAATCAAGAGTGGCGTAATTGTAGTGGATGATAGTGATCACAGACGCGCAAAGACGACCTCGCGTATTTACGGCGCCCACAAGATTTTCGACAAAAAAACGAGTGGTTATTACAATGGGCAGTGTTTAGTGTTTCTCGTGCTTGTCACGAAGACTGTCACCATACCTATCGGTTTTAGTTTCTACCGTCCTGATCCCAAGTATCGGGCTTGGGAGAAAGAAGATAAGCGCCTTGCCAAGGCAGGAGTCAAGGCATCGCAGCGGCCAAAAGCACCGCAACCAGATCCGGAGTATCCGACAGGAGTTTAAGGACAAGTTCCCGCAGCCTAGTAAAATAGTCAATAATATCAGTTTGTTGTATTCACCAGCAGTGTAAGACCCTACCAATCTGCCTCAATAAATACATAGTTAGTCAATATTTATAAGAAGTTATGTTAATTTATGCTTGACATGTAAGACCCTACTGGTATAGTTGCCGCATGGCGCATTTACACAAAAAGATGAAAAAAGGAAGACCCTACTACTACATCCGGGAGATTGCCCGTGTTGACGGCAAGCCTACCGTTGTCAGCCAAGTCTACCTCGGCTCCCTTGAACGCATGCTTGCACTGGCAAACTACGGAAGTGGTGATGATTCAGTTGCGAAAATTATGGTTGAGGAGTTCGGTGCTCTCTGGCTGGCCAATCTGATTGATCAGGATGTTGACATTGCTGGCATGATCGATACCGTCATTCCCAAGGGAAAGAAAGAGACCGGGCCGTCGGTGGGGGAGTATTTTCTCTACGCTGTTTTGAACCGGATGATTGATGCCTGTTCAAAGCGATCATTGCCGGAGTGGTATGCGGATACTGCAATCCAGCAGATCAGGCCAATTGCTGTTTCTGAACTTTCCTCTCAGCGGTATTGGGAAAAGTGGGACAGGGTGGATGAAAGCGATGTGCTGAAGATTGCAGATTTATTTTTCAAAAAGCTAGCTGATCTGGAACCGCCGTCATCAGATTGCTTTCTGTTCGACACCACCAATTACTTCACATTCATGGCAAGCGATACAGAGTCAGAGCTTTGCCGGAGAGGCAATAACAAGGAAGGTCGTCACTGGCTCAGGCAGGTTGGTGTTGCACTTCTTGTCTCCAGAGATAACCAGCTCCCCTTCTTCTACCGTGCATATGAGGGTAACTGTCACGACTCCAAGTTGTTTGGTAACATCGTTGATTCAGTTATTTCCAGCATGAAAAGTGCTGTAGGCAAACAGGTGCGGCTTACCATTGTGTTTGATAAAGGCATGAACTCTGATGACAATATTACGGCCATTGATGAAAGCCCCGATATCAATTTCATTACGTGCTACTCACCGTATTTTGCACCGGAGTTGATCCATGTAAAGCTAAACAAGTTTGCCGTTGCCGACACGACCAAGAATCGCGGACTCAAGGAAAGCGGCTGTTTGGATGATCTGATTTTGGCCTGGCGCACCACAGGCGAATATTGGGAAAAAGAGCGGACGGTGGTCCTAACATATAACCCCAAGACTGCCCGCAAGCAGCGCTATGTATTTGAAGGCAAGCTCTACAAGTTGGAAACGGAGCTATTCTCCATGCGGGGCAAAGTGCGTAAGGGGGAACGTCATTGGAAAAACAAGAAGAATATTGAGGTTCGTTACCAGAAACTGTGTGAAGAGCTTCATCTGCCAAAAGATCTTTACAAACTGGATCTCGTGATGGAAGAGGGACGCCTGGTGATGCGGTTTAGGAAAGATTACTACCGGATCGGCAAATACTGCGACAAATTCGGCAAGAATATCCTCATTACTGACAACATGGATTGGGAGACCGGACAGATTGTGCAGGCCAGTCTTGACCGGTACATGGTGGAGAATTCATTCAGGAACAGCAAGGAAGATGATTTGGTCGGTATGATGCCGGTTCGGCACTGGACGGACAGCAAAATCAGGTGCCATATCCTTACCTGTATTATCGCCTTGAGCTATTTGCGGCTTATCGAGATCAGAATGGAACGAGCCAAAATCAAGATGACGGCAGCGACAGTTATGACAAACATGCATCGACTGCACTCATGTCTGGTGTGGAAATCAAAACAGAAGACTCCCGAAAGGGTTATTGAGGAACCGACGAAAATACAAGCCCAGATATTGAAGGTGTTTGGCTATGTCGTGGAAGTCGGTGGGGTCTTACAAAATCTGGCAAAATAACATTCCGATATTATTGGATAAATGGTGATTTTTAGCCCGCTTATCCTTAAACTCCTGTCCGATTAACAGCACCCACAAAGAATTATCCTCTGAGGAGAGAGTCTATGAACATTGAGCCTACTTGCAGTAGCAGCAACTTGGATCATTTTGGCCTTGTCGCCGGGTTGATTGACGAATTAGGTGTCGTTGAGCTGATTGACACCGTGG
>CAITZN010000171.1 GCA_903896915.1 uncultured bacterium | reverse complement strand
GATGCCTATCGGGTTTTTGAATCAGTCCTTGAAGTCCATGGTTTTGCGGCCATACCAAGCGGTTCAGTGGTTAAAATTGTGCCCTCGGCAATGGCACGGTCAAAAAATATAGCCACAGTGCGACAGGGGGATGCCACCTCGGAAGATGATACGGTGGTCACCCAGATCATATCTCTCAAGCACGCTAATGCGGAAGAGGTCAAAACCATGTTGACCCCGCTGGTCTCAAAAAACAGCGTGATGACCGCCCAGGCCAATTCGGGCATACTCATTATCACCGATTATTCTTCGAACATTGCCCGTCTGATGGATATCATCAGGACGGTTGATGTACCCGCAGAGAGCGGAGAACTTGCTATTATTACTCTGCACAACACCTCCGCCGAAAGTGTGTCCAAGGCCATCGGCCAGCTGTTCGTCCCTACCGCCGCCCAGAAGGGAGTCAATCCCGACGCGGTCAAAATTATTTCTTTTGAGCGGACCAACTCCTTGATCATCTTCGCGTCCAAAGCCTCGATGTCGAGGGTCCGTGATCTTGTCTCACGACTGGATGCGAATGTACCCAGGGGAGAGGGTAATCTGCGGGTCATTTTCCTGCAGCATGCCAATGCCGAAGAAATGGTTAAGGTCCTGATGAATCTTCCTGGTGACCGGACCGGTTCCAAAGGATCCGGGGCTTCCTCGTCAAGCCCTGCCGCTAGCTCCCCCTCAACGCCGGCTGTTTCCAAGGACGTCAAGATAGTGGCCGATACGGCTACCAATTCGCTGATTATCACCGGTCCTCGCGAGGAATATGAGGTGGTGGCCGATGTCATCAAGAAGCTCGATATCCCGCGGCGGATGGTTTACCTGGAAGCCTTGATCATGGAAGTGCGGGTGGATAAAAATTTCAATATTGGGGTGCAGTGGGCTACTGGAGGTGGTGATGTTGTCGGTGGTTTCAGCGGCAATCAAGCAGCTCCTTACGAGGCCTTGAATGGGATGACGACGGATCCAGGCAAGCTGCCTGCTGGTTTCAGCTTGGGGGTTCTGAAAAAGGGGATTCAAATAGGTGATGTCACCTTTCCCAATCTGGGAGCGGTGGTGAACGCCTACAAGAGCGACTCTGATATCAATGTCATCGCCACCCCGCAGATCCTGACGACTGACAATAAAAAAGCCACCATCAAGGTTGGTGAAAACGTCCCCTATATCACCAGCAAAAACACTACATCCGGCACCCAGCAGGATTATACCAACTATGAATATAAAGATGTGGCCACCAGCCTGACCATAACCCCCCAGGTCAATCAGGCGGAGGTTATACGAATGGAGATCGGAGTCGAGGTGGTCAAGCTCAAGGACACGTCGACCACCACCAGCACTCCCACCACCTTCACGCGAACAGCGAATACTACGGTGGTTATCCACAATGAGGAGACGGTGGTTATCGGCGGGATGATTGGTCAGGATACCACCACCGGTGAGTACAAAGTCCCGTTTCTGGGCGACATACCTATTTTGGGCTGGTTGTTCAAGTCGCATAGCACCACTGGGCAGAAGACCAATCTGTATATCTTTATCACTCCCCATATCGTTGAAAATCCGGCTGAACTTGCGGAGCTTTATTATAAGAAACGAGATGCGATGAAAAAGGTGCATGACGAACCGGGTGATGCTGCCAATCAATTCTTTGATAAAGAATCGGATCCACGACATAGTCTCGCCCTGGCGGAGATCGGAGCCGACAAACTGAAGAAGAACGATCTCGTACGGGCAAGGGAGTATTTCATGAAGGCACTGAAGATAGATCCGAACAATGGTGTCGTCCTGCTCAATATGGGTACCATCTGTGAACGAGAAGGCAAGAAGGCGGAAGCTGAATCCTGGTATAGTAAGGTGCTGGCTCTTGTTCCGTCCAAAGAGGAGAAGGACGGCAATATACAGGTGACAGAACCGCTGAAAGTGATTGCCAGGGAAAATATCAAACGCCTTGGACTCGGAAAAAAGACAAATAAATAATGAGGAATGCATCGGTAGCAAACATACTGCCAAAAGACCCTTTCCACATAAGCTGTCGTGATAGGAGGCATGCATGCGTTTTTTAGGGGAGATACTTCGGGAAACCTTCGGAGTGACGGAGGAAAGTATTGAAGGTGCGTTGACTGTGCAGCGGGAAAAGGGTGGACCCCTGGGGGGAATACTGATTCAGCAGCGTAAAATCACGGAAAAGATCTGCTCAACGCTCGCAGTCTGCAGTGCAGCCTGGCTATCGTGAACACCCTGCCGAGCAATCTTGAACCGTTTTCTACCCAACATGTACCCATTGGGTTGCTCAAAAAAAACAAAATGATACCGGTAGCCACCCAGAGGGATCCTGTATTGCGCTGGCAGAGCAGTTTTTTTTCAATAGGCGGATGATCTGCAGCGCATTCTCCAGTGGGACGGAGTGAAGCTTGTACTGGCCCCGCAAAACGAAATTTTTGTAGCAATCAACTTGGATTACGACGTCACCAGGAAAGATGTCGCCGATCAGGTTATGCAGGATGTGGACGAGGAGTATCCGGAAAGTATCCTTTATGCGATATGTATTCGCCGCTCCTGCATGTTGTACAGGGCAAGCTGATTTCTCGGATCAAAATCATGGCCAAGATGGATATCGCCGAGAAAAGGCTGCCACAGGATGGGAGAATAGAGATTCGAATTGCTGACAAAAATATCGACATCCGCGTCTCAACCATGCCGACTTCCTTTGGTGAACGGGTCGTCATGCGTTTACTGGACAAATCAAGTACGTTGGCGCCGCTCGATAACTTAGGCCTTTCCCCGGAGGATAAGACCCGTTTCCTGCGGCTGATTCGGGCTCCGCACGGTATCATTTTGGTGACCAGGACGACCGGGAGCTGCAAGACCACCACCCTCTATTCCACTCTGGGTATTCTCAATAATCCGGATATCAACATTATCACTGTTGAGGATCCGGTCGAGTGTCAGCTGAATGGTATCAGCCAGATGCAGGTCAATCCGAAGATCGGGATCACCTTTGCAAACGGTCTGCGCACCATCGTCCGTCAGGATCCGGATATCACCCTAGTAGGGGAAATTCGGGATATGTAGACAGCGGAAATCGCGATTCAATCAGCCCTTGCCGGACATCTGGTGTTTTCCACCCTACACACTAATGATGCGGCGAGCGCCATCACCCGTCTGATCGACATGGGGGTCGAACAACCGTTTTTGGTTTTATCCTCGGTGAATGCCATCATGGCCCAACGACTCGTGCGCAAGGTCTGTCCGCATTGCCGCGAAGTCTATGTTCCCTCCAGTATCTATCTGGGGCGGATGCGGCTTCCATCCCATGAGTTTGCCGGCAAGGAGATCTTTCGGGGTACCGGGTGCGGGCACTGTCTGTAGATCGGCTACAATGGAAGAATCGGGATTTTCGAACTGATGATTTTGACGCCGGCAACGAAGAGTCTGATTTTGACGACCTCCGATGCCGGAGTAATCAAGGAACAGGCGCTTGCCTCGCTGGGAACCGGAATGGTGAGCCTGCGGCAAGACGGCCTGCGCAAGGTGCTGGCTGGGATGACGACCCTTGAAGCGGTCTTTCGGGTTACCGGATAAGCTGGTTCATTTCAAAAATGGGCAGCAGGATGGAAACGACGATGAAACTAACCACCAATCCCATCGACAAAATCATTACTGGCTCGATCATCGAGGTCAGTGCCAGAATTTTCGCCTCCACCTCCTTCTCGTAACTGTCTGCTGCCTTGCCCAGCATCTTGTCCAGAGTGCCGCTCTGCTCGCCCACTGCCATCATTTGCACCAACATGGGGGGGAAATATTTATGGCCTCTGAAAAACTGGGAGAGGCTTATTCCTTTTTCCAACTCGTCGCAGGCTTCGTTGATACTGTCGGCCAGAATAACATTGTCCACGATGTTTTTGACGATCTGCAGTGAGGTGATCAGAGAAACTCCGGATTGGAGGAGGCTGGACAGAGTGCGGGCGAAACGTGCGGAACTGGTCTTAATGTTGAGGTCGCGCAAACCAGGAAGTGACAGTTTGAGTTGATCCCACTGCCGTCGGCCGGCCGGAGTGCGAATGTGCCGGTGGATTGCGGCGATTGCTGCCAAAATAGCCAACAGCACCGCCCACCAGAACTGCTTGAGAAAGGAACTGATGCCGATCAAAATCACCGTGGGCAGCGGTAGCGCCTGCTTTGAGCCCGCGAAGACGGAAGTGATACTGGGCACGATGAAGGTGATTAGCAGAAATAGGACGATGATCCCGACCACAGCCATAAACAGGGGATAGAGCATGGCGGCTTTGACGCGAGAACGCAGGGCATGCTGATTTTCACCAAACTCCGCCAGTCGGTCGAGTACCACATCGAGTGAGCCTGAAGCCTCCCCGGCGCTCACCATGTTGACATAGATTTTGGAGAAGAGCCGTGGGTGATCCGTCAGGGCAGATGTCAGAGAATTGCCCTCGTTGACCGCATCTTTAATCTGGGAGAGCACAGTCTTAAGTGAACGATTCCCGGTCTGTTCGATCAATCCATTGAGGGCCGGCACCAGCGGTATGCCTGCACCGAGCAATGTGGCCAGTTGCCGAGTGGCAATATGGATTTCCTGTTGCTTTACGCGTTGGCTGAGCTGTATCGAAAGCCATGGTGTTTGCGTGGTAGCGATCTGGGCAGAGGTCTCGTTAATTTCCACCGGATAATTGCCTAGCCCGCGGATTTTTTGCCGGGCAGCTGTCTGCGAGTCGGCGTCGATAATGCCCTTCAGTTTCTTGCCTGCGCTGGTCAGGGCTGTGAATTCATAGATAGGCATGGGCTTTCGAGTTGAAGGAACGGGACAAAATATGAGGTATCCATTGCGCCGGTGGCCGGTTATGCTAATATAGGTTGTCGAGCGTTGCAGGTAAAGTCGGATCCTGTAGCGGTTTCGGCTTTTTTTGTATCAGTCGCGGTTGTCTTCTTTCTGTAGACTCATGCAGTGGGAGACACAGGAGGCACAATCAGCACGGGTGCGGCCATCCTGGCAGAAATTGGCGAAACCGCTGATCAGATCTTTGCCGCCCCGCGGACATACCTCCAGGAATTTGATAAAATCGATCATCCGATTAATGATTTTCTGGGGAGCGGTGTGCTCAATCCGGCAAGCGCCTTGTTCCGCAAGGGATTCCTCAATGGCCAGGACATCGGTGAAAAATTGTTTAAGGGCAGTGTGGCGACGGATAACATCCTCTGCGGCCTCTTGTCCTGCCTTGGTCATGGTAATAACTTTATACGGGGCGTAGTTAATCAGACCTTTTTGGGACAAGGCCTGCAAAGCCTCGGTGACCGAAGCCCCCCGCACAGCGAGACGGGTGGAAATGTCTTTGCCACGGGCCACCTGCTTTTCACTGATGATATGGTAGATGGCCTCGATATAATCTTCCAGGCTGGCGCTGAGCTGTAGAGGTTCCGTCATGTCGTCCCTCCGGGACTTTGATTTTTATATGTATCTTCAGTACGATATATTTTTAACCACTGGGCGTCAAGGGGAATGTCGCCTCTCTTGCCCCGTCTCTTCGACAACAAAATAACCATGTTGCAGGAACTTCGAGTACAGAATCTGGCGCTGATCGATACGCTTCATCTTGATCTTTCCATCCAGAAGACCGGTCTGATCGTTTTAACCGGCGAGACCGGCGCGGGTAAATCCATCATCCTGCAGGCCATAAATCTGCTCACCGGCGGGCGGGGAACATCCTCCTGGGTGCGTAATGACTGTGACCAGGCCAACATTGAGGCGGTCTTTGCCATTCGCCCGGATCATGTCGAGGTGAATACGCTGCTTGCCGAGCATTCGTTACAAGATGGTGCCACCTGCATTGTTCGTCGGGTGCTGACCCGGGAAGGGCGTTCGAAGGTCTATGTCAACGATCAATCGGTCACCACCAGGCTGGCCGGTGAACTGACCGCGGGTCTAATCAATATTGCCAGCCAGCATGACCACCAGCAGTTACTCAATTCCCGCAACCACCTCGATTATCTGGACAGTTATGGCGAGTTCTGGGGAGTGCGTCAGCAGTTCACCAAACTGTTCCGTCGCTGGCAACAGGCTTCCTCGGAGTTGCGGCAGCTGCAGGAGAAGGAGCAGGACAAGGAGCAACAGCGCGATTTTCTCCGTTTTCAGCTCGAAGAAATCCGGAAATGCCAACCGGTTCCGGGTCGGGAGACCGAGCTCTTTGCAGTAGTTCCGAACCGTCAATACCAGAGACTTCATGCCAGGTGAGCTTTGAAATATCGGAAAATCGAAGCCCGGTCAAGGCTGAAAACAGTACCGCACGCTTTAAAATCGGAAATGCACAGGGTGTTTTGATAAGTTTGTTCAATTCATCAAGTGTAAGATAGTTCCGTTGGGATTCGGTCATTTTTATCGGCTTTATTTTACTATTCAGATCTG
>CAITZN010000170.1 GCA_903896915.1 uncultured bacterium | reverse complement strand
CAAACGAAGACAATAAGATTTATACAACAGGACGGGGTACGGAAACTTTGCTTTCCCGTTTTCCCTCCAGCAGACAAGGAGACATCATGTTTCAGCAAAATATACCCATGGCCCTCACCTTTGATGATGTTCTTCTGGTACCGGGCCCTTCCGAGATTTTGCCCTCAGAAGTATCGTTAAAAACTCGTCTCACTGAGACCATCGAGCTGCAAGCACCGCTGCTCAGTGCCGCCATGGACACGGTCACTGAACACCAAACAGCTATCGCCATGGCACGGGAAGGCGGCATAGGTATCATTCACAAAAACATGAGCATCGAGAGCCAGGCCAAAGAGGTGGAAAGGGTCAAGAAATCTGAATCCGGCATGATTGTCGACCCTATCACTGTTTCACGCAACCAGAGTGTGGCAGAAGTGCAGGCAATCATGCGCAATTACCGGATTTCAGGGCTGCCTGTTCTTGACGGGGATAAACTTGTAGGGATAGTCACCAACCGTGACCTCCGCTTTGTTTCTGACGATGGCCTACGGGTGAACGATGTCATGACGAGCAAGAACCTGGTCACCGCCCCGGTCGGTATCGACCTACCGCACTCTAAGGCTCTGCTTCATGAACATCGGATCGAGAAACTTCTAGTGGTAGATGATAAAGGCCGGCTCAAAGGCCTGATCACCATTAAGGATATTGAGAAAATCAAACAGTATCCCTATGCGGCCAAGGATGGAATGGGCCGGTTGCTGGCTGGTGCAGCCATCGGTGTCGGTCCGGACATGTTGGCACGAACCGAGGCCCTGGTCAAGGCCAAGGTCGATGTGGTAGTGCTCGATTCCGCCCATGGTCATTCCGCTGGTATTCTCCGCGCGGTCGCGGAGGTCAAGGCTCATTTTCCTGGGTTACAGGTAATTGCTGGCAACATAGCCACTGGCGAAGCTGCCGAAGCTCTGATCAAGGCAGGTGCCAATGCGGTCAAGGTCGGGGTTGGCCCTGGATCGATCTGTACGACCCGGATCGTCGCCGGAGTCGGCGTGCCCCAACTTACTGCTCTGAAGAACTGCATCGAGGCGGCTTCCAAAAGAGGCATTCCGGTAATTGCTGATGGCGGCATAAAATTTTCCGGCGATATCTGCAAGGCCATCGGCATCGGCGCCCATTCAGTGATGATCGGCTCGCTTTTTGCCGGCACGGATGAAACCCCAGGCGATACCTTCCTCTACCAAGGCAGAAAATACAAAGGCTATCGCGGCATGGGCTCTATCGGCGCCATGAAACAGGGCTCAAGCGACCGCTATTTTCAGGACAACGAAGCCAGCAAACTGGTCCCTGAGGGCATTGAGGGCAAGGTCCCCTACCGCGGCCCTATAGCTGAGATGATCTACCAATTGCTCGGCGGCCTCCGCTCGGGCATGGGCTATACCGGGGCCGCCACCATCGAGGAGCTCCATCAAAAAGCCAGATTTGTCCAGATCTCTACCGCTGGCCTCCGCGAGTCACACGTGCACGATGTCATCATCACCCGCGAAGCACCGAATTACCGGACCGAAAGCATCTAATAACACTTCGTTATTTTCAACTACGTATTTATAGGTCGCCATGTCCATCCATACACAAAAAATAATCATTCTTGATTTCGGTTCACAAACCACCCAACTCATCGCCCGCCGTATTCGCGAACAGAAAGTGTACAGCGAAATCCATCCCTACACGCTTGGCCTCGACCAGCTCAAAGCCATGCACCCAACCGGCATCGTTCTTTCCGGCGGTCCAGCTAGTGTCTACGATACAGATGCGCCTATCAGCGATCCCGGCATTTTTGATCTCGGCATCCCTATCCTCGGTATCTGCTATGGTGCCCAACTCATGACGGTTCAGCTAGGCGGGCGCGTTGAAAAGGCAGAAAAACGGGAATTTGGGCAGGCCCAACTCCAGATAGAATACACCGGCGGCCTTTTTGCCGGCATGGAGCCTTCCCCTTCCCACTACCAGGTCTGGATGAGCCACGGTGACCGAGTTGAGGAACTGGCCTCTGGGTTCGAGGTCACCGCTACCAGTGGCCATTCCCCCTTTGCCGCTTTGCGCCATACAGAAAAACCCTTTGTCGCCGTCCAGTTCCATCCAGAGGTTGCCCATACCCTGATAGGCACCGATATACTCCGCAATTTCATCTTCGGCCTCTGCGACTGCCGCCCAGACTGGACGATGCATTCCTTCATCGATACCACAGTGGCAGATATTCGCGCCAAGGTCGGAACCGATAAGGTAATCTGCGCTCTGTCCGGCGGAGTCGACTCTTCGGTGGTTGCGGCCCTGGTACACAGAGCCATCGGCGATCAGTTGACCTGCATCTATGTTAATAATGGGTTGATGCGCACCGGAGAATCGGAGAGTGTGTTACGATTTTTCAGGGAAAAAACACATCTCAAGGTCATCGATGT
>CAITZN010000169.1 GCA_903896915.1 uncultured bacterium | reverse complement strand
TAAAGGTAAGGTTCTCTGTGTTGTGGATTCATAAATAACTCTTTCACAGGCAATTAAAAGGCGGTGAAGAATTGTAAGTTTTTGTGTGTGAGAGATCTGAAATCTCGGCGGCAAGACATGAATAATAAAGGCGGACTACAGTAAAAGATTTTTGCCTAAAATAGAGACAAGTTCATCAGCGGCTCGGGTTGGGGCCACTCTGCCATCTTCTACATCCTTTTTAACTCTGGGCAACAGTTTTTTGATTTCATCATGCTGATAGAACCAGCGTTCCAAGCCTTCGTTAACCAAAAACCACATCCACGACATGGATTGATCCTGTCGTTTTTTGTCGAGTTCCCCTGTTGCGGTCATTATTTTTTTATGGCTGGTGATTGTTTCCCATACATCAGTGAGACCTTTTTCTTCCAAGGCGCTACAGGTCATGACCGGCACGGTCCAGTTAGGAGAAGAGGGCGCGACAAGATGCAAAGCGGTTTCATATTGACGTTTGGCCAATTTGGCCCGGTTGATATTATCACCATCAGCTTTGTTGACAACGATCGCATCGGCTACTTCTAAAACACCTTTTTTTATACCCTGCAGTTCATCGCCGGCACCGGAAATTTGCAAGACAAGAAAAAAGTCGACCATCGAGGCCACAGTGGTTTCCGATTGGCCGACACCGACAGTCTCCACAATAATAACGTCGAATCCTGCTGCTTCGCAAACCAGCATGGATTCTCGTGTTTTACGGGCCACACCGCCTAGGCTACCGCTTGAAGGTGACGGCCGGATAAAGGCCATGTCATTGACGGCTAATTTCTCCATCCTGGTTTTATCTCCAAGGATTGAACCGCCGCTACGGGTACTGCTCGGATCGATGGCCAGAACGGCGACGCGATGCCCCAGCCGGGTCAGCATGGTACCAAAGCTTTCAATAAAGGTACTCTTGCCAGCACCGGGAACTCCGGTAATGCCAAGGCGTACAGCTTTTCCCGTGTAGGGTAAAATCTCATTGATAACGTGTTTGGCAATCTCTTGATGCGTTGAAAGAGTGCTTTCAACTAAGGTGATGGTTCGAGCAAGCATCAAACGATTATTATCCATGACGCCCTGGATATAATAGCTAGGATCTTTGTGCATATCTGGCCTTTGGTAGAGGTTTCGTCATGACAACATACAAACGGACGGGATTTTGGCCCGTCCGTTTGTAGTCATACCTGTATATGCTAAGCCGTTACTTACAGTACTGTGCCTCGAGCATATCCATTACTTTACCAGCAGATTCAGTGATCGGGGTTCCCGGTCCGAAAATACCTTTACAGCCTGCATCATAGAGGAAGGTGTAGTCGTTTGGTGGAATAACGCCCCCAGCAACTACCAAGATTTCACCGGCGCCTTTCTCTTTCAGTTTGCCGATGAGTTCAGGCACAAGGGTCTTATGACCAGCGGCCAGACTAGAAGCGCCTACGATATGAACATCGTTCTCAATGGCCATTTTAGCAGCTTCTTCAGGGGTCTGGAACATCGGGCTGATGTCAACGTCAAAGCCGAGGTCGGCGTAGGAAGAAGCCACAACCTTAATGCCGCGGTCATGTCCATCCTGTCCCATTTTGGTAACGAGGATACGTGGACGACGGCCCTGGCTGGCCATGAAATCAGCGGTGCGTTTGCGCAGGGCTTCGATAACCTGGGCGGCGTCGCTGCTGGCTTCACTGTATTCTGAAGAGTAAGCACCGGATACACACTGGGTGGTCGCTACATAGCGGCCAAAGACTTTTTCCATGGCGTCAGAAATTTCTCCTACGGTTGCTCTGGCCTTGGCAGCGGCTATGGCAACTTCAAGGAGGTTTCCATCGCCAGCGGCAGCCTTAGTTACGGCCTCGAGACATGCTTGACATTTTGCGGTGTCACGGGCTTTCTTGGTCTGGTTGATACGATCGATCTGCTCAAGACGGACTGAATCCGGTACCTCGAGAATGTCGAAGTCCATTTTCTCGTCGGCAAGGCGATACTTGTTTACACCAACGATAACGTCTTTGCCTTGATCGATGCGAGCTTGGCGACGAGCTGCGGACTCTTCGATGCGCATCTTTGGCATTCCGGATTCGATAG
Organism: uncultured bacterium; assembly: GCA_903896915.1. Classification (GTDB taxonomy): domain Bacteria; phylum Desulfobacterota; class Desulfobulbia; order Desulfobulbales; family Desulfobulbaceae; genus Desulfobulbus. The sequence goes on along the minus strand of CAITZN010000169.1, from coordinate 892 downwards.
CTTTGGCCATTCCGCCGATTTCTTCGATCTCATTGATGATTTTCTCTGCTTCTTCAATGATCTGAGCGGTGAGGTATTCAACATAATAGGAGCCGCCCAATGGATCAGCTACCTTGCAAATCTGGGATTCTTCCTGGATGATGATCTGCGTGTTTCTGGCGATACGAGCAGACAGCTCGGTCGGTAGACAGACAGCCTCATCAAAGGCGTTGGTGTGCAGACTCTGGGTGCCGCCGAGGACTGCGGACATTGCCTCGATGGTGGTACGAATAACGTTATTGTACGGATCCTGCTCGGTCAAGCTCCAACCAGAGGTCTGACAATGGGTCCGCAACATCAAAGATTTGGGGTTTTTCGGGTTGAACTGCTGCAGCAATTTATGCCACAAGAAGCGGGCAGCTCGCAGCATGGCGATTTCCATGAAGAAATTCATGCCCACGCCGAAGAAGAAGGACAGGCGGGGTGCGAAGGTATCAACATCCATGCCTGATTTGATGGCGGCGCGTACGTATTCGACACCGTCAGCCAGGGTGAAAGCGCATTGCAGGACGCTATCGGCACCGGCTTCCATGATGTGGTAACCGCTGATGCTGATGGTGTTGTATTTTGGCATATTTTTAGAAGCATACGCCATGATGTCGGAGACAATCCGCATGGAAGGCGTCGGCGGATAGATGTAGGTATTCCGGGTCAGGTACTCTTTGAGGATGTCGTTCTGGATGGTCCCTTCAAGTTGTTCCTGTTTGACGCCTTGCTCTTCAGCCGCACCGATCCACATAGCCAGAATCGGGATTACTGCACCGTTCATGGTCATGGAAACGGACATTTTGTCCAGCGGGATACCGTCAAAGAGGATTTTCATATCCTCGATGGAGTCAATGGCAACACCGGC
>CAITZN010000168.1 GCA_903896915.1 uncultured bacterium | reverse complement strand
GGGAATTAAAAACCGCCGATTGGGATAAAGTTATTTCGCTTTCAACTGAGGCATTGTCGACGCAGACAAAGGATCTGCAAATCGCGGCCTGGCTCATGGAGGCCTTGATCAGGACGGAGGGATTTAAAGGTGCAGAAACAGGTCTCTCCATCCTCATCGGATTTTTGGAACATTTTTGGGAGCATGTCTACCCAGAGGTTGATGAAGGTGATCTGGATTATCGCTGTGGCCCTTTTGAGTTTGTCAACGATAAGCTTTCTCCGTTGTTAAAGGAGATTCCCTTAACAGATACACGAGTGAGTCCCGGTTACTCGTGGTTTCAATGGCAAGAATCAGTAAAAGTGGGCAAGGAAGCGGACACCTTAGATCAATGGGGTAGTGTTGATTACAATAAGAAAGAGACACGAGATCAGTTGCTTGCGGAAGGCAAGCTGACTGCCGAGGAATTTGATTCGGCCGTGTTTAATTCAAGCCGTGATTTCTATGAACAACTTATGCTGTTGGTGCAGTCGTGCCTGGATAAGTTTCAACGGCTTGACGAAATTGCTGATGAAAAATTTGGTAATGAAGCCCCGAGAATCTCTGACTTGAAAGCTGTTCTCGAGGACTGTGCCAACCAGGTAAATAAATTTTTGAAGGAAAAAAGACGGCTAGAACCTGATCCGGAAGAGGAACTCCAGGGTCAGGCAGAAGCTGGCGACAATGAGTTTTCGGAAGCAGGACCATCCTCAGGAGGGGGAGGGCTTGATACACCTCATCAGCAGGCGAGCATGGGGCCGTCCCTTCAAATAGCAGGAGCAGCAGGCGTCAACAGACTGCTAGGTTCAGGCGGCCTGGAGGAGGTCCGTTGGCAGGAGGCGCAGGCGAAATTAAAAAAATCCGGTATCGATGCTGCCGTTGAGTTGCTGCTTGGTGCGGCTTGTAGCGCCCAGTCAACGCGTGAGCGAGCAAACTACCACATTCTGATTGCCAAGCTTTGCCTCCAAGCGAACCGTGCGGACCTTGCCCGTCCAGTCGCTGAGCAGCTTTTTGCTCAAATGGAGGAGTTGCAGTTAGGGCGCTGGGAGTCTCCCATCTGGATTGCAGAGGTGCTGGATATTCTGTATCGCTGCCTGATCGTTGATGGGGCTCCTGATGAAGATCGTTACCGAGCGCTGGATATATTGAAGAAAATTTGCACGACAGATATTACCAAGGCAATGAAATATAACCGTTAATCAAAATGGCAAAGATCATCTCGTTTGCTAACCGTTGTTAAAACGAGATACTTTTACTTCAACAGGAGGACGATAGATGGCGAAAGAAAGTTTGCAGCATACCCTGGACAGGGTAAGGGCTCCTCGAGTGCAGATCACCTATGATGTTGAGATCGGTGATGCTATCCAGATGAAAGAGATTCCCTTTGTTGTAGGAGTTCTGGGCGACTTGTCGGGTAATCCAGCCGAACCGTTGCCGAAATTGAAAGAAAGAAAGTTTATCGAGATTGATCGCGACAACTTTAACACCGTCCTCGCCGGGATGAAACCGAGATTGGCCTATAGAGTCGATAACAAACTCACGGATGACGATTCCAAGCTAGGCGTTGAGTTGCGTTTTAATTCGCTTGACGATTTTCATCCGGAACGAGTCGTTGCGCAAGTTGCACCGTTACGTAAGCTTGCAGAAGCCAGAAGGAAACTCTCCGATTTACTTAATAAACTGGATGGCAACGATAAACTCGAGGAGTTGTTGAAAGATGTTATCAACAGCACGGAAGCGCTTGAGAAATTAGGCAAAGAAGCTGGTGTCGAGTCTGTAGCCGCTGATAAAAAAGAATAACAGAGAGGGTAGCAAATGAGTGAAAACACACAAGAGAGCCAGGCGGCACAGACAACCGAAGCCGTTGCTGAGTCAAAGAGTTTGCTCGATCAAATAATCGATGAAGGTCGGCTGGCCCGCGACGAGGGGCAGAAAGCCTGGGCCAAAGATTTGATTGGGGAGTTTGTCGGTCAGATTATGGAAGGGGCTATCGTCGTCTCCAAAGACATGGAGGCCATGATCAACACCCGGATCAGCCAGCTCGACCAATTGATATCGGTCCAGCTGAACGAGGTTATGCATCATGAGTCTTTTCAGAAACTTGAAGGATCATGGCGGGGTCTGCAGTATTTGGTCAGTAAGACCGAAACCAGTCAGCGGTTGAAAATAAGAGTCCTGAACGTTTCTAAAAAAGATATGCTTAAGGACATGGAAAAGGCGAGTGAGTTCGATCAGTCTGCCCTTTTCAAGCAGATATACGAAGAAGAGTTCGGTACTTTTGGCGGTGCTTCGTACGGTACCTTAATTGGTGATTACGAGTTTTCAAACCATCCTCAGGATATCGCTCTGCTTGAGAAAATTTCGCAAGTGGCGGCGGCGGCCCATGCACCGTTTATCGCTGCAGCAGCTCCTCAACTGTTTAACTGGGAAAGCTTCACTGAACTGGGGGGGCCACGCGATCTGGCCAAGATTTTCCAGGGAGCCGATTACGCCAAGTGGCGCTCTTTTCGGGATACCGATGATTCAAAATACGTTGCCTTGGCTTTGCCCCGTATCCTGATGCGGTTGCCCTATGGACAGAAAAATGTGCCCACCGAATCTTTCAATTTTGAGGAAGACGTTGACGGCAAGGATCACAATAACTATCTCTGGGGCAACGCTGCCTATGCTCTAGGTACCCGCATTACCGATGCCTTTGCCAAATACAGTTGGTGCGCCGCTATTCGTGGTGTCGAGGGTGGCGGTCTGGTGGAGGGGTTGCCTGTCCACAATTTTCAGACCGACGAAGGAGATGTTGCTCTTAAGTGCCCCACTGAAATCGCCATTACTGACCGGCGGGAGAAGGAATTCGCCGATCTTGGCTTCGTGCCTTTGGTCCATTGCAAGGGCACCGACTTTGCCGCCTTCTTCAGCATCCAATCGTGCAACAAGGCCATGGTGTATGACACCGATTCCGCCACGGCCAACGCCCGCCTTTCCTCGCAACTGCAGTATATTCTGGCGACTTCCCGTTTTGCCCATTATCTGAAGTCGATGATGCGCGATAAAATCGGTAGTTTCATGACCGCCCAGAACGCCCAGGATTTCCTGAGTCGCTGGATCAGCAACTACGTTTTACTGGATGATAATGCCGGCCAGGAGATGAAGGCAAAGTATCCCTTGCGGGAAGCTCGGGTCGATGTCACTGAAATTCCAGGAAAACCAGGTGCCTACCGGGCTGTTGCCTTTTTAAAGCCGCATTTTCAGCTCGACGAGCTGTCTGTTTCCCTGCGGCTGGTGGCTAACCTGCCGCCACCTGCGAAGTAAACTGCGGTTGGTTTTCACCATAGTTTACGGAGAAGAAATATGCCTTATGTTGGGCATGTAGAATAAAGCAGGAAGAGGTGGCAGGTAAGTTTTTTTCAACCATAATACCAAGGAGGATTCGCAATGGCTGTTGACATGTTTTTAAAAATGGATGGGATTAAGGGTGAGTCAGGAGATAAAACACATAAGGACGAAATCGATATACTTGCCTGGAGCTGGGGAATTTCAAATTCAGGAACTTCACATATGGGCGGTGGCAGCGGTGCTGGCAAGGCAAATTTCCAGGATGTAAGCTGCACCAAATATGTTGATTTCAGTTCAACCTTTTTGATGACTCACTGCGCCACTGGCAAGCACATCAAAGAGTGCGTGCTGGTCGTGCGTAAGGCTGGCGAAAATCCTCTTGAGTATATCAAGATAACGATGAGCGACTGCATAGTCACCTCGCTTTCCACCGGTGGCTCCGGCGGTGAGGACCGGTTGACCGAGAATCTTTCGATCAATTTTGCCAAGGTCAATATCGTGTATGTTCCCCAGGATGCGAAAGGCGCTGGGTCTGGTAATGCTCCCTTTAACTATGACATTAAGGCCAACTCGGTGTAACAAAAGGAACGGAATGCAGCCTGGTACGGTTGGTATACTGACCGTACCAGGCACTGCGGCATTTTGTTGGTGGTATAACCCTCGTGTGGAAAGGCAGGAGGGGCTGAATTAAAGATATAATGGTGAACGATGAGGGATAGGCAGGAAAATATTCAGGTATCCCTTCTCGACAGGTTGATCGACGATGAGCCTGATGTGAGCACGGAGGCGCCTCATACCAGGGGGGTCAACATGAGACAGGTCGAGAAGTCGCTCCTTCGTGATCTTGAGAACCTGCTCAATACACGGCGAAATATCCTGGAACCCCCCGCAGCCTACGGTGAGCTGACTCGCTCGCTGTATACTTACGGACTGCGCGATTATACGGCTGAAAATCCCAACAATCCAATGGTTCTCCAGAATCTGCGCCGGGAGATTGCTCAGTCAGTTGCGCTTTTCGAGCCGCGTCTGAAAAACGTTGTTGTGCAGATCGATTCTAGCCGTGAGCGACGAGTACTATCTTTCCGCATCGCCGGTACCATGGTGGTTGAGTCCTTTGCCGAACCAGTGACATTCGATATCCAGCTTGACCCCAACAGGGGCGAATACCATATTTCCCGGTAAAGATTATGGAAGACGCGTTGCTCAAATATTATGAACAGGAATTGACCTATGTCAGGGAGATGGGGCAAGAATTCGCCCGTAAATATCCTAAGATTGCCGGTCGTCTCCTGCTTGAGAAGGACCGTGCGGCGGATTTACATGTCGAACGAATGATAGAGGCCTTTGCCTTTATAAGCGGTCGCATTCATAAGAAGATCGACGATGATTTTCCAGAAATTACCCAGTCGCTACTGAATATCGTCTACCCCCATTATGTGGCGCCCATTCCCTCAATGACCATAGTGCAGTTTGTCCCGATCAAGCAGAACATCGCGGAAGGCGGATACAAACTCGGTTCAAAAACAGACCTTTTCTCACATCCGGTCGACGGCACCCGTTGTTCCTTTCAGACCTGTATGCCAGTCCATTTCTGGCCGGTGGAAGTGGTTGACGCTGCTTTCCGGGAGCCCGAACATTCCAGGAACGACGAGGCATTGCTGTACCTGAACATTGAACTTGCCAGCTACAACAACCTTCCCGTTTCCGAGATATTGTGGGAGCGTCTGCGATTTTTCCTGAACGGTCAATCCCATTATATGTACCGGCTGCATGAATTGTTGCTGAATAATGTGATTGGCATTGAACTCGAAGGGGTTAACGGGCGTGGCAAGAGCGAAGTGTTGACATTGGACCCGGGTTCCATCCGGCCGGTGGGTTTCGAGGATGACGAGGCCTTGATGCCATTCACCAGCCGATCTTTTCC
>CAITZN010000167.1 GCA_903896915.1 uncultured bacterium | reverse complement strand
TGAGCAAAACCTTTAATGTTGAAGGCGGTACCAAAACCTTTGCCGCGAATTCACGGGTCACATGCTGGAGCTGTCACAACGGCCCCAATCCCTAAACTGTAATTAGCAGGTAGGCTATGCCTGACAAGGCGAAGCCTACCTGCCTACCTCTCTGAATACTCTCAAAAGGCCCTGATCATCAGGGCCTTTTTTTACTGATTTTTTACTGACCTTGAACAGGGCTGACAGGGGTAATTCCTTAGGAAGTAGATGTGTTGACTCCTCATCAGTTTTTTCAGCTTCCTTGCTGAGGAAAAGGAAGAGGGGGAATGCGAGTTTGCCATTTTGGGCAATCATGTGTTGCGGTTCCTATTTTTCAGCTTCGGGCTATTCGTGCTTGAGTGGGCTCATCTTTTGGCAGCACGCAGTTTGATTGCTATCCAACTGGTTGCCAAGGGAGAGCCGTAACTAGACAATTCTTTCGCGCACCGCGAACATACTGGAAGAATGAAGTGCTGGGTAAAACCCTACGAAATCCGTAGGGGATTTTTCTTTTGTTAAAATGCACCCTTGATTGTGAGATTAACAAGAGAGTGCATATGTGTGGCTTTGTAGCCCTTTGCCCAAGGCGAATTGGGCAAAGGGCTACAAACTTTTTATACGAAAACCTTTTTCTTATTTTTTATCGCGGATTTTGGCGTGACACTCGTCACAAGTGGCTTTGACATCAGCCAGTCTCAGCTTGGCGACCGCACCGTCTTTTTTGTCTGCGGCATCGGCCACTGCCATGGCATAGGCGGTGAGTTTCATGGTCAGTTCTTTAGCCACAGGATTGGGTAACGTTTTACCGGCTGCATCGGTCTGGGTAGCAAGGGCTTTCGCATCTCTTGTCACTTCAACATATTTCATGGCAGCTAGATTCGCATTCATGTCCTTCAACCAGCCGGCACGTGCCTGCATTGCTTTCTGCATGGGGCGGATTTCGGTACCAGCGGTCGACTGACTACTGTCTGCCGCCAGAGCACCGGTGGTAATGCAGAAAAGACTGGTTGCCAACAGCATGTACAAAGATTTTTTCATAGTTTGCTCCTTTACAGTTAAGGATTGGCCTGAAATTCAGGCGGGAAAAGAACGCCACTCCGCATCCCTTTAGGCCCGGTACAGGAACGAGGAGATACAAAAAAGTGAGTATTCAATACCACGGTAATTTTTCTTATTAACTGATTGTTTGGATTGTTACACTCTCCAACAGCGTGAGTTAATACGCCTCCATACTCAGGTTTGAAAAGAGGATGCTATATCCTGTGATCAAAACAAAAACCAAGATTGAGAGGAGCGAGACCAAGGCCAGTTTTTTTTGAATACGAAAAATAACATTGTGGAGGCTTGGTAGTGTCCGAAACGGGTTGATGACACCCGTCCCAATGCCGGATACGGCGCTTACAAGAATCGCTACATATAAAGGATAACCGACATAACTATACTCTTGGTGCAGAATGCAGAAAGGGCAATGGTGTGTGGGCAGTTCATAAATATATATGCTGATGAACGAAATCAGGGCGACAATGGAGAAGATGCAATGGATGAGCGATGCGAGGGAAAAAAGAAGGATCCCTTTGGCTTTCAGATACACAAGCAGTCCGAGTGCCATGGTGATTGCGGCGCTGGTAAAAAAAACTGTTAGTGCCAGCGAATGCGGCAGGCTGATAAGATCGGAGACGAACGAATTGGTGTCCGTACTGAAAAGTATCGCACAGCAGGAGGTGATAATGTTTGGCTTCAGGCTCAGCAGATACCCAGCCTGCATGGTGGTTTCGGCAAGCACCACAGGGGTCAACAGGAGCAATAGCCAATATTTGGTCCGGATCAAAGGATAATCATGGGCCTGGTTGTCGGTAGCGTTGACGATGAGCCATAGGCCGGCGAGCAGGCAACTGATAATCTTCGCAATGAGGGTCGGATAACCAAAGCCATTGACTTTGAGACTACCGGCTGCACACATGGCACCGATAAATAGAGGGCTGATGGTGTCGGCCGTATAGATGAACAGCAACAGGGAAAGGAGCTGGAAACCAAGAGCATAACTCATGACCGTGGAAACCAGATAGGTTTTTCGTTCCAGTTCCAGTTGGCGCTCACTGCCGCTGTTGATATCCCAGTCCCGGATAATTCGCACCCCTTCGTAAGCGGAATAACACAACATGGACGAAGTCAGGCCCGAGCCGAGCAACAATGCTAGAATGCCGGGATGAAAGGTCATGTAACATCCTCGTGAGAGACGAGTATCCCGTCTCTCATCTCGACGACCCGATCAATAACATCTGATGCATAGGCAATGGGGTCATGGCTGGCAATGACAATAGTTTTTCCTTCATTTTTAAGCTGCCGCATAATTTCCATGAATTCCCTGGAGAGAGCGGTATCCAGATGGGCGGTCGGCTCATCGGCGATGATAATGGCCGGATTGTTGATCAGGGCTCTGGCAATGGCAGTTCTTTGTGTCTCGCCGCCGGAAAGCCATTCCACCTTTGCATCGGCCTTGTCCGCGATATTCATTAAGTCGAGCAACGCCATCGCCCGTTTTTTCAGGGAGGCATGTTTTGCACCCGTCGGATAGGCAGGAAGCATCACGTTTTCCAGAGCGGTAATGCCTTTGATCAGATTGAACTGCTGAAAGATGATGCCAAAGGTCTCCCGTCTGATTGCAGTGAGAAACCGTTCGGGAAGACTCGTTATTTCTCTCTCCTGTAGCGTGATCCTGCCCGAGGTTGGCCTGGCCATACATCCCAGAAGGCTTAACAGCGTGGTCTTGCCCGAGCCGCTCGGCCCCTTCAAGGCCGTGGCTCCATGGGAATCTATGGAGAGATTCACCCCTTGGATGGCCACAAATTCGTTGGGTTTACCCGCGTTAAAGACCTTGCGGATATCCTGAAGATGGATCATGCGTTTACATCCTCATCACTGAATCCGGGTCAATCGTTGCCGATCGCCAGGACGGCACTATAGTGACCACTGTATAGGGAATAACGGTGAGAAAAAACAGGACCGCTATCTGATAGCCATTAACGTAGGGCGTCAGCCTGAAATGGGGATAGAGGACTGACCATCCTTTCAAGAAAGGTTCGAAAAGAATGGAAGATGCCAGGAAAATATGCAGATAGGCCAGGAATATTCCCATGAAAAACGCTGTCAGGGACACCGCTGCGCCTTCCCAGAATTTCATCAGCAGAATGTCTGAGGTCTCCCAGCCGATCGCCTTAAGGATACCAATTTCGCGTTTTTCTTCGGCGCTTAAGCCGGTGGCCTTATCCCATGCCAGGATGATGAAGGCAAAGAAACCGCCCGCCAGAACCATGAGGATCACCCCGCCCCGCCAGTCGAAAACCGCGTTATAGGTGCGCAGAATATCTTCCCGCAGTATTGGACGGCAATCAGGATGAATTTGCGTGATCTTGGCAGCGATAGTGGCAAGCTCTTTGCCATTTCTGACCTTGAGCACCAAATCCGTGGCATGATCTTTGGCGATGGGGAAAATTTTTCTGAAATCTGCCTCTGAAACCAGGACCAGATCGGAGGTAACCAACTCCGAAGAGGAAGAGAGGAACCCTTTCACCTTCAAGGGCACAACCGACCCATCATATGTTTTAAAAGGAAGGACGTCATTCTTCCACACTGCATGGTTTGGCATGCTGGTTGCGTTTCGCATTGAGACTCCCGTGCCGATTATAATTTCGCCGGCGTGGTCGTTCAGCTCCGCATTGACCATAAGGGTATAATTAGCACCGCTGCGGGCATCATAGTAGTAGCCCCACAGGCGCGGTGTCACGGATTGGACGCCCTTGATCTGTTTAATGGCTTCGATATAGTGCACTGGAATCAGATCTTGCCGCCCCGCCACCAGTCGCTGCACCGTCATCTCCGGGGTATCCTGAAGAATCTGGGAGGCTTCTTTCTTGAGTGAGTCCGTCAAAAACAACACCGACGCCAACAGAAAGATCACAAAGGTGTACACTATGATAAGCGCGATATTCTTGCCTTTTCTTCTTCCAAGGGAAGAGAGGGTGAAATCGAGAATATGCCGTTGTTTTTCGAGAGCACCCATTTATTCGCCGCTGTCCTGTAATTTGAGATGAGGCGGTATGGCCATGACAGAACCCGATGGGAAATGTTCGAGAGCAAGTGGATGATCCTGAAAAGGCGTATGCAAATCCGCCATGCTGGGATGGCGGGTGTAACGCGCCTCGGTAAACAGGCACAAATCAGTCAGCTCCAGCACTCTGACGATCTCACGCCGCTCCCGGACTACTTCCCTGTCAAGACGCTGGCTCACAGCGGCATCAAGGAATATCAGACACATCAGCAGCACTCCCACAGCGAGCGAACTGAAAAAAACATCTGATTTCCTTTGCAGAATCATTCCAATCCTTTCATTACTTCAGTTGTTACTTCAGCAAAGCGGATCAGTTTTTTGCCGGTATGATCCTTCATGAATTCCTTCGCATCTGCTTCTTTGACAAACGGTATCAATTCCCGTCCCATCGGTCCGAAGACATCGCTGTCCAAGACATACCAGGCGGCCCGACCGTCTATCGGAGTCATACTATAATAATCGGTGACATAGATGGAAGAGATATCAGCTGGATCTTTCGCCGCATTATATTTTTTAATGTTGAAGTAATATTTGAACATATCCTTGGCACCGTCAAAAAGCGCATGGGAGCCGTCCGTGAAGATGATCTGGGCCAGAAAATCTGGGTACTTGGCAACAAACATGCCGCAGACCGGACACTTGTCCGTTTTTGAAGCCGTGACGGGTGCGACCTCGGCTGTGACGGGCACAACTGCTCCTGTCAACAGTACGACTGAGGCGAGAAGAAAAGCCGTAACGATCTCACGAAAAGCATGCATGACAACACCTCCTGATGAAAATCTTAATGATGTCCGGCGCCTTCTTTCATTTTCTTCATTTTTCTCTTTTCCCTGATCATCTTGGTATCGGCATACATACTTTCATAGGCCGCCTTCATGGCCTCATCAAAGGTTGCCAGAGTTCCACCGTTCTCCTTGATAAATTTTTCCGCATCCTCTTTCTTTGCAAAAGCCCATTTGGCTTGGTTGGTCATGACCCCGGGCTTGTTGCCATCAATGACCCAATAGGCTTTTTCCGCATCGATGAGTTCTTTGCTGGAGTAGTCTCCAACCTCTATCAATCGTGGCATCTTATCGATGTTTTGGGCGAGATCAACCGCCAGACAATGGATACTGCAGGTTCCCAGCTTGGTACCATCATCGTAGGTCACGAGCATCCTGCTGTGCGCAAATTTTTCCCTGTCCATGCCGCAGTATTTACAGGATGGTGCCTTTTGCACATCTTCATGCGCCATGACCATTCCCGCAATCGACAACAAGAATGCAACCAACACTGCGGACAAAATTCCTTTTCTCATGATACCCTCATTTGGTTTGATACTTTTTCTTCCATCGAGCCTCTTGCAAAAGCCAAAAAAGTTGTCATTCCGGCAGGTTTTAAGCCGGATCTAGCGTTTAAACGTTTACAAAAACTGGATCCTCGATAAAAGCTTTGGGGGATTATAAACATCTTTCATAAGCCGCCACCTTTTGTTTCGTGTTGCTGATCCTGACAGATGGATTCGTTACTTGTGTCCTGTCCCTTCCATCTTCATCATCTTTCTTTTTTCCCTGATCATCTTTGTGTCGGTATACATGCTTTCATAGGCCGCCTGCATGGCCTCCTCAAAAGTCGCCAGGGTGCCACCGTGCTCCCTGATATATTTTTCTGCATATACTTTGTTGGCAAAGGCCCATTTTCCCTGTTTAGTCATGACCCCGGGCTTACCGCCACCAATGACCCAATAAGCCTTTTCTGCATCAATGAGCTTCTTGCTGATACAGTCCCCGACCTCAATTACATTTGGTGTTTTATCGATGTTGATGGCGAGATCAAGAGCCAAGCAGTGCAAACTGCAGGTTCCTATCTTGGTGCCGTCATCATAGGTCACGAGCATCCTGGTGTGGGAAAATTTGGTCCTGTCCATGCCGCAGTACGCGCAGGATGGTGCTTGTTTCACATCCTCCTGCGCGAAAGCGATTCCCGCGACGGACAGCAAGAATGCGATCAATATCGCGAATAGGCCTCTTTTCATGGGTTCCTCCTTTTGTTTTGTTATTGCTGAGCCAGTTGGTACTTATTGATGTCTAGTCGATGGCGTTTTACGTATTTCTTCGTTATTACAAGATTTTTTAATTTCGCTATGCCATTTCCATGCTTCAAAAATTACCGGATACACAATCAACTCCAGCAAAAAAGAGGTGAAAATTCCGCCGATAAGGGGTGCGGCGATCCGCTTCATCACATCGGAGCCGGTGCCGATGGCCCACATGATCGGAATGAGGCCCAGGAAGAGGGTGGCCGTGGTCATGAACTTCGGCCGCAGGCGTGTAACCGCCCCTTCCAGGACTGCGGTGCGCAGTTCCGCCAGATTGCGCAGCCGGCCTTCTTTTTTGGCCTGCTCGTAGGCGATGTCCAGGTAGAGGAGCATGAAAACACCGGTTTCGGCATCAACCCCGAGTAAGGCGATCACGCCTACCCAGACCGCTATGCTCATGTTGTAACCGAGCAGGTACAGCAACCAGACCGCGCCGATGCAGGAGAAAGGGACTGCCATTAAGACGATACAGGTCTTGGTCATCGAGCGGGTGTTCAAATACAACAGCAGGAAAATCAGGAAAACGGTCAGGGGCAGAACCACCTTCATGCGTTCTTGCACCCGTTCCATCGCCTCGTATTGACCGCTCCAGGAAATGGCATACCCGGGAGGCAGCTGCACCTTGTCTCGAATCAGTGCACCCGCCTCTTCGATGTAGCTGCGGGGGTCCCGCCCGGTCATGTCCACGTATACGTAACCGGTCAACAGCCCATCCTCGTTGCGGATCATGGAGGGGCCGCTGCTGACCTCGACATCGGCCAACTGCCCGATGGGAATCTGTTTCTGTCCCTTTTCACCGGTCACCAGCACGCGACGCAGCGCCGTCAGATCCTGACGGAAATCGCGCATGTAGCGCACGTTAACGCTGTAGCGTTCCCGTCCTTCCACGGTGGTGGTCACGGTTTCGCCGCCGATAGCGTTCTGCACAGCGGCCTGGGCCTGTTCCATGGTCAGGCCGGCAAAGGCCAATTGCTCCCGATTCCATTTGAAATCGAGAAAATAGCCGCTGCCGGTTCGTTCGGCAAAGGCGCTGCGGGTTCCCTTGACGCCGGGC
>CAITZN010000166.1 GCA_903896915.1 uncultured bacterium | reverse complement strand
TTATATCGGTCCTGATATGAGTAAATCGCAGCGGATAACCCTTGGGCATGATTGACAAGGCTTTTTATCTTGGCATTTGCGATCATTTGCTGGCCTTTGAGCACGCCCCCCAGGAGCAGGCCGATGATCACCATGACGATGGCAATCTCCACCAGGGTAAACCCTTTCTGGTTATTGAGTTGTTTCACGATTGTTCTCCTTTTTTATAGTTGGTTTATATTTTTACGACAAAAATATATTTTATAATACTAGATCAGATAGTGTTTTGTATCATACTGTTCTTGTTAGTCAAAATAAATTTACTTTTTTGCGCGTAGTTGGCCAGGTCAAGCGTTCCCTGATTTATACTCTACCCGCCTCGCAGAATGAGTGCCCTTCATACATTGCTGGCTTTTTGTTCTCTGTGTTAAATCTGATTTTCCGTCCACATATCTCCGGTGAACCTGACGCATCGGTTGCGACCGTCCGTCTTGGCCCGATAGAGAGCCACATCGGCATACTTGATACAACTCCAGAGGGTACCGGTATCGGCAGGGAATTCACTGGCGCCCAAGCTGATCGTTTTTTGGATGGCACCATCTGGAAGCTTTATCTTGAGCTGTTCGATGTTGAGGCGGATTTTCTCAGCGATTTGCATGCTCTCCCCACTGCTGATATCAAGCAGCACGACCAGGAATTCCTCGCCGCCGAATCGGATGACAATGTCTGATTCGCGCACACTGTGCCGGATGACATTGGCTGTTTCCTTGAGGACCGTGTCACCAGCAGCGTGTCCGTAGGTGTCATTGATCTGTTTGAAATAGTCCAGATCGCACATGATCAGCCCTATTGCTTTGCCCCTGCGTAGGACTCCGGAAACGATTTTCTCCGTGTATTCCTGCAGGTACCGGCGATTGTGCAATCCGGTTAGTGAATCGACAAGGGCTGAATCGCGCAGCGAACTCATTAACCGTTTGGTTTCGATGACGGCCAACGATTCGTTGATATACTGCTCGGCTTTGAAGATTTTTGCTTCCATATTTTTCATCTCTGTCGGGTCAGTCGGCATTTTAAAAAGGAGCTGCACAATGGCAATAGTGGCGCCACCAGCCATGATCGGAAGGCAATGGTGACCATGCCCGGGTTGGCATGTAAATTGACGGCAGATCGTTGGGAAGGTAGTAGAGGAAGTGATATGACCAGTCCGGTTTGCTTTACAGAGGTCACAATTATCAAGAATGTTTTGACTGCACAGCATCGCTTCTTGGTCAAAGCGGCTTGGATAGATGATGTGTAGCCCATTTTTTGCATGCATGACCTGATAGATGAAACAGCTGTTGATGCCGAGCTGTTTCGTGAAAACCTCGCCAAGTCTTCGGTACACCTCATCCAGGTCGTCGTCACCTTCAATGACCTTTTTGAAAACTGACAGATTATTGATTGAATCCATCAGCCCGTTAAACTTTACGGAGAGTAAGCCGATTTCATCGTTAGAGGTTATAGAGATATGCTTGGATAGGGATGCCTGATCTTTCCTGTTGGTGATGTCTTGGAGGCCATCGATTACATTTTTGAGGGGACGAGTGATCGTGGCGGCGGCCATGAAGACAACCATGAATGTAGCGGCTATCGAGATGAGGATGATCAGGATGATGCTATCTCGCAACGAGAAGACACTGGCGAGGAATTCATCGGCATTCTGAGTTGCCGCAACGCTCCACCCCTTTTGCTTGATCGGGACGAATCCTGCTACTTTGTCAATGCCTCTGAAAACATAGGCTTCAGCACCGGCTTGGCCGCCCATCATCGCATTGGTAATGCTTTCCATGCCTTTGACTGTTTTCAGATCGAGTTGCAGGACATTTTTTGCATCTGGATGCGCAATAATTATCCCTTCTTCATTGATCATGAAACAATAGCCTGTTTTTCCTATCCTCCGGGCAGTGATCAGGTCGGTGATGACTGATGCCTTGAGAAGGGCGCCGAATACACCTAAAAAGGTCCCGGTATCTGAAAAGACAGGGCTGCAGATAATCATTGTGGGTTCTTTGGTCGACACAGAGCGAATTATTCCGCTGCTCGCTGTTCTTCTGGTCGTCTTTGCTTCTTGGAAGGTAGGCTGTTGGGCAATGTTCCAATTGTTCAGATCTTCTCCGGCCCCCATTACTTCGGCATAAATTGTGCCGGTAGTGTCGGTAAGAAAGAGCGCCGGATAATGAGTTTGCAGCAGCTCAAAGCGCTTTTTGATATCCTGGCGAATAATTGTCACGGCCTCAGGTGCACCCTTTATCCCCTTTGTGTTGACGGCCTCTGCTGCAATCTTTACCTGGGTCCGGGCAGCGAAGGCAGACACGGATTTTAGTTCTCCATCAAGTGTTGCTGCAACCTGCATCGCCGTCCCTTCGGCGATGAATTGTTCATTGACCTTGCTCAATTGGGTGACGGTTTTGGTGGAGTTAATAATGGCTACATAACTGGTCACTGCCATGGGAATGAGAGCCCTCAAAATACCGCCGACAATGAGTTTGGAACGAATCGATGAAAAATTCATAACCTTCCTTGATTATCAGATTCACCACAGATCTGTTCTGATAGTCAGAGTTTGTAAGGGACATCTTGTTGTGAGCGTAACTGCAACTTTCGCCGACACCAACATGCCAGCTATAATGTTGCGGAATTTTCATAACGTCGTTGATGATATGGCATAGCGACGATAGCCTGAATACAGGGAGATGGAAAGGTGGTGAGGTGCGATTTAACCTGGTCAGCTTGCGTGAGGGCTTTTCCACATAAAGCGGATCATTAAAACGGACAGTCAGGGTGGTGTTATTCTATTTTTTGAGTAATTTTTTGCAAAGAAAGATGCGCACTATCTCTTTGCGTTCGTGTATTCAGGTCGTCCGTCCAACTTCATAAGAAAGACGTTTGTACAACTGTTCTTTATTTTCATCGTTGAGATCTAGAAAATGAACAGCAAACATAGTGTCGTTTGCTCTTGCAACTTTTGCATTAACGGTAAATTTAGCCTGAATAGTGTCATGTTCGTCAAAATTAATACAAAT
>CAITZN010000165.1 GCA_903896915.1 uncultured bacterium | reverse complement strand
GGAGGTGCCCAGTAAGCTGTATACTGCCGATTACGCGGTTCAAACTGCAAGCTCAACCGCAGACGATGAGGCCTTGACAAAGATTCTTGATGAGATGTCAGAGCATATCTACCTCGGCACGCTCAATAAAATCAGAAAACAGCATATGCAGCAATAACCGGCTACCTGATTTTCGCTTGATACATTCCATGCAAGATACGACTGCCTTCTCTGGACCGACATCCCCCTCCACTTTTCTTTATCAATGACTCCTGCTGGTTACCCTAGTAATACTATTGCTACCATAGGGACGATCATGCAACGGCACGACTTCGTCCTTGCTCCCCTGGCTGGTTACTCCGACCTCCCTTTCCGTCTCATCTGCCGAGAAAACGGCGCTGCATTCTGCTTTTCTGAGATGGTCAGTTGTCACGGACTGGTCTTTGCACAAAAAAACACCCTGGAACTGATGCAGTCCATTGCAGATGAACGTCCTCTTGGCATTCAGCTTTTTGGCAGCGATCCGGTACTCATGGGCAAAGCCGCAGCTATTATTTCCTCCCTACCGATAGACTTCATTGATCTTAATATGGGTTGCCCAGCACGCAAGGTTATTAAAAAAGGCTGCGGAGCTGCCCTGATGAAAGACCCTCATTTGGCAAAATCAATTATCAAGGCTGTTTGTGCAAGTACTCAGCTTCCTGTCACTGTCAAGTTTCGCAGCGGTTGGACTCATGAGACCATAAATGGACCACAATTTGCTCTCATGGCCGAAGTAGCTGGAGCATCAGCGGTAACCATCCATGGGAGGACCTGGGCACAAGGTTTTGGCGGACAAGCTGACTGGCAGGTTGTTAAAGCTGTGAAGGAAGCCGTCTCAATTCCGGTGATTGGCAATGGCGATATTCTCTCGCACGCTGATGGCATAAGAATGATGACAGAAACTGGTTGTGACGCTGTGATGGTAGGTAGGGGAGCCCTCGGAAATCCTTGGATTTTCTCGCCAGCTGGCCGTCCGGTTACCTTGTCTGGACGATTACCGGTGATCATGCGCTATCTGGAGTTGGCGGACCGATATCTGCAGGCCGACCGTGTCCTCTTCAAAATAAAAAATCATACCTCCAAATTTTTAACAGGTCTCCCTGGAGCGGCTTTTCTTCGCCAGTCTATCTATGCAACGAGGACTGTTGAGGAAATCGGCACGCTGCTCTACCAATATGGCGACTGTACAAATGAAACGAAAGATTATTTCTGAACTGGACCCGGCTCAAAAGATTCAGGTTTAGCCATTTTTTCTATCCGGTGATACAGTTCAAAAGAGATGGCTTGGGCCTGGTTCAACTCCTCCCAGTTCATGTTCAGCATCAAATTGTTGCGACTGATGGTCGCAAACGTATTGCCGGCGCTTGAGGCAAGGGAATACCAGGCATACCCCAAGGCCTTGTCCGTATTGGTACCTGTTCCGGTAGCGTACATCAATCCGACATTTGCCTGTGCCATACTATCACCCTGCAGTGCCGCTTTTTCATACAGCTCCAACGCTTTTTTATAATCCCGTTCGCCACCCAGACCATTAAAACAAAGATACGCTAAATCATTCTGGGCAGAAAGGTCGCCTTGCTCGGCTGCCTCTGTCAGCCATTTTTTCGCTTCCATATAATTCTGGGGAACATTGGCACCACGCAGAAACGCACCGCCGATGATACTCAGAGACTCCGACGATGTCTTGCCCTGTTCCGCAGCACTCAGCAGCCATTTAAAACCGTTTTTCTTGTCGACCTCTGTCCCTTTACCCAGGTAGAACATCCCTCCGGCGACAAACTGTGCCTCCGCATCACCGCGTTCGGCTCGCCTGGCGTAACG
>CAITZN010000164.1 GCA_903896915.1 uncultured bacterium | reverse complement strand
CGGGAATCTTATCCGGTATGACAACCTTCCTGCTGACGTAGCCCAGGCATTAGACACGGAGTTGGATGATGGCGACCCACTTACTGGAGCTATTAGAGCCAGCGCCGCTTATACCGCCGGAACTGTGATTGGCAGCACCGGGTATTATTATTAACGGGATATTACCAAACACCATACGTTAGGGAAGTGCCCATGCTCATCTTGAACAACGAGTATGGGCACTTCAAGATACGCTGTACAACCGGGATAATCACTGATAGCGATGGACAATGTATCTTGAACATTTTGCCTTGAAATGCCACCCCTTTCGGATAACGCCTGATCCGACTTTTTTTCACACAGGGGGTGGCCGAGGCGAAATCCTGAATGCCCTTGTCTATGCCATCACGTCCGGTGAAGGCATAGTCAAGGTGATCGGCGAAGTGGGCAGTGGCAAAACCATGCTCTGTCGTATTCTGGAGGAGCGACTGCCCGCATCCATTGAGATCGTCTACCTGGCCAATCCCAACCTGTCCCCCCACGATATTCTTTACGCGATCGCTTTTGAGCTGAAGCTCCCGGTCACGGTGGCGACGGAACGCCTGCTGGTGATGCAGCATCTGCAGGCCCACCTTCTTGAGCAGCATGTCGCTGGCAGCAGTGTGGTGGTCTTTATCGAAGAGGCCCAGGGAATGCCGTTGGAAACCCTGGAAGAAATCCGGTTGCTCAGTAATCTCGAAACCCATCGCCATAAATTGTTACAGATAGTGCTGTTTGGTCAACCGGAACTCGAAAAAAAATTACGGCAACGCACTATCCGTCAACTCAAAGAGCGAATTACCCACAGTTTTAATCTGGAACCGCTGACTACGGCTGAGGTCAGCGAATACATCCGTTTCCGCCTCCAGGCAGCGGGTTGCGACAAGTCAGCAGTGTTCAGTTCCGGAGCGGAACGACTCATAGCCCGGGCATCATGTGGTCTCATCCGCCGGATCAATATCCTGGCGGACAAAGCCATGCTTGCTGTCTATGCTGATTCTAATGCAAGTACGCTCGCCAGTACCACGCGGGAGATGGTCCAATCTCGACATGTTCGCACGGCGATTAACGACAGCGAGTTCAGCCTGCCGCTCTCCCGCACGATTTGGCTTGCTGGTGCGGGAGCGATCCTTCTGGTTGTTATCCTGATAGCTGTTACCAAATGGAATGGACGAAGTCCTTTAGCAACGCTCCCGGCCTCCCCAACCGGCGACTCCCTATCTATGCAAGGGCCTGCTGTCGGGTCAAAAGGAGTAGCCCCCCCTGCGAAGAGCATTGGCCGTTCTTTAGAAAAATCGGCCATAGAACAACCAACACCGGCAAAACCGATCAAGACGGAAGAACAAGGTGCCCAAAACCCGGTTACCGGAACGGCGGTCCCTGCCACCCCTGCGGCAAGCTCGGTCGCATCCCTCGCTGCCGTGGCTGAAGCCGCACAGAAAGCCCCAGTGCTGTCGGGAGCGAACCTGATGGAACTGCGCCGCCGGGCCACCGTCCAATGGCTACAAGGTATCAATCCAGATGAATATACCATCCAGCTGATCACCGTCGAAGTCGGCAATGATATGTACCTGGAACGGTTTCTTCAAGAAATAGCCCCAGCCTCTCTGCTAAAAAAAATCTACGTTTGCCCTGTGCGCCAAGGGGAGCACGAGGTCTGGGTAGTGGTGTACGATGCCTTCCAAGGTGCCTCTTCGGCTCGTCAGGCCATAGATAACCTTCCCCGCAAGTTGCGGCGGTTTCAACCCTTTGTGCGTCGGTTTGGCGAGTTGTTTCATAACCCGCGCCCAAACGACACGAGAACTTGACATGTACTCAGGGGATGGTATTTTT
>CAITZN010000163.1 GCA_903896915.1 uncultured bacterium | reverse complement strand
CCCGACAACGTTCCCGCTTGGTACACAGGTCCGTCAGGAGCCACCATATCCATAATCTCCGATTTGCCTCCGTAGGCCCCAACAGGCAGACCGCCGCCTATGATCTTGCCGAGACAGGTCAGATCCGGCGCTATGCCAAAACGTTCCTGCGCTCCCCCCAAAGCAAGGCGGAAACCGGTGATAACCTCGTCAAAAATCAAAACAATCCCGAGTTCACTGGTCAATTCCCTTAATTTTAAAAGAAAATTCATTTCAGGAACAACCACTCCCATATTTCCGGCAACAGGTTCGACAATAACACAGGCAATATTCAGGGTTTCATCTCGTAGTGTCTGCTCCAAAACCCGTTGGTCGTTATATGGAATAGAGATGGTGTTTTTAACGATCTCTTCAGGGACACCGGGGCTTCCAGGTATACCGAGAGTTATGACTCCGGATCCCGCCTTGACCAGAAAAGAGTCAGCATGACCATGATAGCACCCATCAAACTTAACCACCACCTTTCTACCAGTATATCCCCTGGCCAGGCGTATGGCGCTCATAGTCGCTTCAGTCCCGGAGTTGACAAACCTGATCTTCTGAATTGAGGGAACAGCATCACAAACCATCGCGGCTAATTCGACCTCCAAGGGAGAAGGCGCGCCAAAACTTGTTCCATCCAGAGCTGTCTTTTGAATTGCCTCCACAACCTCCGGACAGGCATGCCCCAAAATCATCGGACCCCAGGAGCTAACGAAGTCTATAAATTCATTGCCATCGACATCAGTAACTATGCACCCGGCTGCTTTTCTGATGAACAGTGGGTCGCAACCAACTGACCGGCATGCCCGGACTGGCGAATTGACTCCCCCAGGAATGAGTTTTATCGCCTGCGCAAAAAGATGTGCTGATCGATCCGTATTCATCTGGCTCCTTGCAGCGAACTGAGCGCTGGTATCGTGATTGCTGAAAATATAATAATCGATACATATAGCATGGACATTTTTCGAATGTCAAAATCAAAAGGAACCCGAGGATGGTAGCCTTGACAGTTACTCATACCATGTCAATTTTTTCTTGTCACCGATGAGCGTGCAAGGTAGAATGTCGCCGACGCTGCTAACCATTACATAACCATCGAGAATTCATTAAATTTTCACCCTACATTTTTTCGGTGGCTATTCAAAAGGAGAAACGAAAATGGCAAGTGACAAGGTATTGCACATATCTGACAGCGAATTCGACGCTAAGGTTGTCGGCAACGCTCTTCCCTGCTTGGTCGATTTCTGGGCACCATGGTGCGGCCCCTGTAAGGCAATTGGTCCGGTTATAGATGAGCTTGCCGCCGAATTTGACGGCAAATTAGTCATCGCTAAAATGAATGTTGACGATAACCCTGCCACCCCGGGAAAATTTGGTATCCGCGCTATCCCGACGCTCATCCTCTTTAAAGGCGGAGAAATTGTTGATCAGATAACCGGTGCTGTAGGCAAGTCACAGTTACAGGCTCTCATCAACAAAGCCATCTGAAAATATTTTTCGGCACGATTAACTTGCTTATAGCAACAGGTCGTTCCTTCTTCTTGGCAAAAACGACCCCATGCAACAGGCTCAGTATCAGTTAATTATCGTCGGGGGCGGACCGGCAGGCCTGACCGCTGGGTTGTACGCAGCTCGTGGTCGTCTCAAAGTTTTGCTTATTGAGAAAGGTACCACCGGTGGCCAAGTGCTGGTGACTGATTGGGTTGATAATTATCCTGGATTTACAGAAGGGGTGTCCGGATTTGACCTGATCGACAAGATGACGGCCCATGCTGATCGTTTTGGCTTGGAAAAAAAGTTTGCTACTATCAAATCCCTGCAACTTGCTGGCGATGTAAAAACAATCACTTTGGAAAATGGTGAAATTTTCACCGCTAAAACCATTGTCCTCTGTACCGGGGCAAAACCCAGACAGCTCGATATCCCCGGGGAATACGAATTCAAAGGCCGTGGCGTTTCTTATTGTGCCACCTGTGACGGTCCCTTTTATCGGAATCAGGAAATTGCAGTTGTGGGAGGCGGCAACACAGCCATTCAGGACGCCCTGCATTTAACCAAATTCGCTACAAAAGTCACAGTCATTCACCGCCGGGGTGAACTGCGGGCAACAAAAATCTTGCAAGAGAAAGCCTTTTGCAACCAGAAAATCGACTTTATCTGGAACACCCAAGTCAAAGAAATCAGAGGCGACAAAAACGGCGTCGCAGAACTCCTGCTCAGCCATCATGCCGGTGAAGAATCGATCCTGAAAGTGACTGGAATTTTTGCTTTGATCGGTATCTCCCCAAACAATGAACTCCTCCCTTTGGATCAATTGCAAACTGACAAAGCCGGGTTTATCGTCACCGATGAAGAAATGGCAACAACTGTCCCAGGCGTCTTCGCCGCCGGCGATATCCGTAGCAAAAAATCCCGTCAAATCATCAATGCCGCTGGAGAAGGCGCGGTCGCCGAGCTATCCGCCGAGCGTTATCTCGGTAATCAGGCACCAGACCAACCTCTCAACTGTAGCGAATAGAGGGTCATATCATGTCTCAAT
>CAITZN010000162.1 GCA_903896915.1 uncultured bacterium | reverse complement strand
GCGACGCAGGCCATGCCCTATGGCGGTGATATTATGGTGCAAACCAGGGTTGACGCGGAACAGGTCACTGTGGTGCTTGAGGTAACGGATACGGGTATCGGCATATCTCCGGAAAAGATCGATCAGATTTTCACCCCTTTCTACACCGACAAGAATCGCGGCACTGGTCTTGGGTTGACCATCGCCAAGAACATAGTTGAACAGCATCATGGTGTCATTGCCGTGACCAGTCGTCCTGACGAGGGCAGTACCTTCAGTGTTACTCTGCCGGTGAACGGGGGGGCTGCAACGGTTTGAAATGATGGTGCTGCCCGGCAGCTGCGCTTCCCTCCCCTAGAATCTTGCATAACCAAAGTCAGTCAATCCCGGCGGTTCATGGTCAAACATCATATTCGCCATTTCACTGTGCCATCCGTGTTATTTTCTTGGTCAAGGACCCATATGCTGTATCTTGAAATCCAGAATTTGAGCTTTCAGAACCGCGGGCCTTATTCTTTCCGCATCAAGGCTGGGGAGTGTGTGGGACTCCGGGGGGCTTCCGGAGCGGGCAAGAGCCTGCTGCTTAGGGCGATCGCCGATCTCGATCCGCGAACCGGCAGTATGCAGCTGGGCGATATCAAAGCTGATGCGGTGGCGGCACCTAGTTGGCGGCGGGCCGTGGGCCTGCTGCCTGCGGAGAGCGGCTGGTGGCTGGATCAGGTGGGCGACCATTTCACGGACTTTGACACGGTTGACGTAAACCTGCTGGCAGCGGTTGGTTTTGATCGGTCGGTGCAGAATTGGCAGATCAGCCGGCTTTCGACCGGGGAAAAACAACGGCTGGCCATTGTCCGTTTGCTGCACCAGCAGCCGCAATGTCTCTTGCTCGACGAGCCGACCGCAAGCCTCGACCAAGCTCTGGTGGCCCGTGTTGAAGACCTGTTGACAACCTATGGCAGAATCCACAATGCTCCCATGCTCTGGGTCAGCCACGATCCGGCCCAGCTGGCGCGAGTCAGTCAGCATTGTTTGTTTATGGCAAGCGACGGTCTGCTTATCGATGAAAAGGTGACAGCGTGAATGTTAAACCGCTCTCTCCCATCGATCTGGCCTTGGCCGCCTCCCTGCTGGTGCTGCTCGGTGCGCTTTCCTGGCGTCTGCAGTTGGGCTTGAGCAAGCAGCTGGCCATTGCCGCAGCAAGAACCACAGTGCAGCTTTTGCTCATCGGTCAGATTCTGCGGCTGCTTTTTGCCCATGTCCATGTCGGCGCTCTGTTGCTGATGTCGCTGGTAATGCTGGCCGCTGCCGGGCGGGAAGTGATGGAACGACAGCACCGACCGATTCGAGGGCTCCACGGCTGGTTGATAGGTACCGGATCGATGTTTATTTCATCCTTCACTGTTACCCTTCTGGCACTGGTGGTCATTATCGGTAATGTTCCCTGGTATACACCGCAGTATGCTATCCCGCTGCTCGGGATGCTGCTCGGTAACACCAGGAGCGGCGTGGCCCTAGGGAAGGACCGGATGACTGAAACCCTGTGGCAGCAGCGTCATATCATCGAGCAACGGTTGCTGCTCGGCCAAACCGCGGGGCAGGCGGTGCGCGAGATTCGCAGCCAAGCTATCCGGGCCGGGATGATGCCGATCATTAATTCTATGGCTACGGCCGGATTGGTGAGCCTTCCTGGAATGATGACTGGGCAGATCCTGGGCGGTTCCAGCCCCTTGGATGCGGTGCACTATCAGATCCTGGTTATGTTTCTCATCTGTGCCGGCACCGGTTTCGGAACGGTCGTCGCCATTCTGGGGGTGGAGCGGAAGCTGTTCGATGTCCGCCATCGCTTGCGGCTCGATGTCCTGCACTCGGTCGGATTATCTTCGGATAAATAGCAGCAAGGGCGATGGCAGGGTTTTGTATGGGGGGCGTAATTATTGTGAACATCTATCGAGTTTGTACCGTTTGCTCCATTCGTGGCATCGAGCCCAAAGGAGAGGGGGGGCGCGAATGAAAGGCCTGCGTGCAATCAGGGACCGCTTTCCGCCGATCATTCTCTTGCTGGCCCTGCTGTCGGCTTTTCCGCCTCTGGCCACTGACATGTATCTGCCGGCCCT
>CAITZN010000161.1 GCA_903896915.1 uncultured bacterium | reverse complement strand
ACGGATGGCATTTACAGACTCAAAAATAGCTTTTATTATTGTGTTATGGAATTTAGTTGCGATTGTCACTTTCCCGATTCCTGTGCGGATATCTTCAACAATACCCCTGATGGTCTCATCGAATGCAATTGTTTCGTGGCAAAGGAACTTATAACTCTCTGTGCAGCCATCCTGAACCAATGATTCCAGTCTCATGGGTCCTTCGGCCTGAAAGGTTGCAACCTGAACCAGATCAAGAAGTGAGGCTACTGCATCGAACAGACGTCCTGCTCCCGAAGTGAGGGGACAATTAATTTTTTTGTCGATCATTTTTATAACCATGCTGATCTTTTCAGCATCATTATTTTTCAGAAGGGGAAGATCGAGATTCAGAAAACCGGTACCGAAGACTTTATAAAGCCACGAAACGGCTGTTCTCCATGGTTCTTCAGCGGCGCTGTCGCCACCAGGCAGGGGGATATATTCGAAATGGGTTACACGCGTGAATTCGTTTAGGTCGCAAAGCAAAAATTCACTGCCCCAGATATTCCCGTCTGTTCCATAACCGGTGCCATCGAGAGCAACCCCTATAACCTTTTCGTCGAGATGATGTTCTGCCATACACGATGCAATATGTGCATGGTGGTGCTGAACATGTACCACTGGCAGTTGGCCAAAATCAAGACCTAGCTTTGTGGAGATATACATCGGATGCATATCGACTGCTGCCAGGGAAGGGTTAATTCTGAAGAGCCCCATGAACTGATCGATAGTCTTTTCATAGAAGAGTGCTGTCTCAACTCCCTGAAGATCGCCGATGTGCTGACTGATAAATGTCTTGGATCCTTTTCCGGCAGAGAAACAATTTGTGAGCTCAGCACCGAAAGCCACTATCCCTTCGGTATTCAATGAGGTGCGGACAGGAGTAGGAGCATAGCCGCGCGAACGCCTGAAAATCCGTTCTTTACCACCCATTATCCTAACCACGGAATCATCTGTACGGTTGAAAATATGGCGGTTGTGCAAAACGATAGCATCAACAACAGATGCAAACTGAAAAAGAGCACTGTTATTATCTGTGAGAATAGGTTCGCTGCTGAAATTTCCGCTTGTGAGAACAATAGCAGATATTTTCAGTTTTCTGAATAACATGTAATGAAGAGGCATATAAGGCAGCATTGCCCCGAGCAGATTCAGCCCTGCATTCAGGCTTTGTTGAATGGAAGGAGGAAAAGATCCACTTTTTGCCTTCAGCAGAACTATCGGTCTTCGCCAGGAGAGGAGCGATTTTTCCTCCGTTGGGTCGGCCTCAGCATAATTTTTAAGGCTTTCCATGTCGCGAAACATTACTGCAAAGGGTTTTCCCTCCCTGTTCTTAATATTACGCAGTTTTTCGAGAGCCTTGATGTTAAATGCATCACACGCCAGATGCATTCCACCCAACCCTATGATCAGAACTATTCCGCCGTTCTCGATGCATTCTGATACATTGTCAACAATAACAACTGTATTATCTTCTGGT
>CAITZN010000160.1 GCA_903896915.1 uncultured bacterium | reverse complement strand
GATTTCTTCGGTAACGAAAGGGGTGATAGGATGCATCAGTTTGAGGATATTTTCAAGTACAGTGAGCAGCACCGCCCTAGCCTGCTGCTGGGCCTGTGCATCCTGGCTGAACAGGTCGGCCTTGATCCATTCCAAGTACCAGTCACAGAACTCGTGCCAGACAAACTGATAATTGGCTGAAGCGACTTCATTGAAATTATAGCCGTCTAAGGCTGCCCGCACTGCACGGATGGTGGTGTTGGTGCGGCTGAGGATCCAACGGTGGGCGAGCGTCAGCGTTTTGGGGTCTGCAGTCAGGGCGGTGATGCCGGGATCCGTCTCCTTGAGGTGCATCTGGGCGAAGCGGGCTGCGTTCCACAACTTGTTGATGAATCGCCGGTAGCCGTCAATCCGTTCCTCGTCCATGCGGATCTCGCGGCCCTGGGCAGCCAAGGCGGTGAGGGTGAAGCGGAAGGCGTCGGTGCCGTACTGGGCGATGGTCACCAGGGGATCGATGACATTGCCGGTGGACTTGGACATTTTTTTGCCATGCTTGTCGCGCACCAGGGCATGGAGATAGACATCGTGGAAGGGGACCTCATCCATGATATGGAGCCCCATCATCATCATGCGCGCCACCCAGAAAAAGAGGATGTCGAAACTGGTGATCAGCACTGAGGTCGGGTAGAAGAAATCCAGTTCTTTGGTTTTCTCAGGCCAGCCAAGCGTGGAAAAGGGCCATAGGGCTGAACTGAACCAGGTGTCAAGGACATCGGTCTCCTGAGAAAGAGTGGCGCTGCCGCAAGCGGGGCAGATATCGGGATCATTCACCTCGACAGTCACCTCGCCACAGGCCGTACAGGTCCAGGCCGGGATGCGATGGCCCCACCAGATCTGGCGGGAGATGCACCAGTCGCGGATGTTCTCCATCCAGGCGTAGAAGGTGCGGTCCCAGGTGTTGGGGTAGATCTTGATTCGGCCCTGCTGAACCGCGGCCACTGCCTTGTCGGCTAGGGGGCGGACCGAAACGAACCATTGCTTGGAGGTGGTGGGCTCGACCACGGTGGTGCAGCGGTAGCACTTACCCACCGCATGCTGATAGGGTTCGATCTTGTCGAGAAAGCCCTGTTCCTCTAGGTCCTTGACGATCTGTTTTCGGCAGGCAAAGCGGTCGAGGCCGGCGTATGCACCGGCAGCTTCGTTCATCACTCCGTGATCGTCCATCACCTTGAGCCGCTCCAGGTTGTGACGGAGGCCAATTTCGTAGTCGTCGCGGTCGTGGGCCGGGGTGACCTTCAGTGCCCCGGTGCCGAACTCCCGCTGGACATGGTGATCGAACACCACAGGTATAGTACGGCCGGTAAGCGGCAGGGTGATGCCGATGGTTTTGAGATGGTGATATCGCTCGTCGTCAGGATGGACAGCCACCGCCGTGTCGCCGAGCATGGTCTCTGGCCGCGTGGTGGCGACCACTAACGAACCCGAACCGTCGGCATAGGGGTAGCGGATGTGGTAGAGCTTGCCATCGGTCGGGTCGTGCTCAACTTCGTCGTCGGCCAGGGCGGTATGGCAGCGCGGACACCAGTTGACGATATAATCGCCTTTGTAGATCAGCCCTTCCTTGTACAGGCGGACAAAGACCTCGCGCACTGCGGTGGATAGCCCCTCATCCATAGTGAACCGTTCCCGGTCCCAGTCGCAGGAGGCGCCCATCCGCTTCAACTGGTTGATGATGGTGCCGCCTTTTTCTTCCCGCCAGGCCCAGACCCGTTCAATGAATTTTTCCCGGCCGAGATCGTGGCGGGTCAGCTTTTCGGTGGCCAGCTGGCGTTCGACCACGTTCTGGGTGGCGATGCCGGCATGGTCGGTGCCCGGCACCCAGAGGGTGTTGTCGCCCCGCATCCGGTGGTAGCGGATCAGCAGATCCTGGAGGGTGTTGTTGAGGGCATGGCCGATATGGAGCACCCCGGTGACATTGGGCGGCGGGATAACGATGGAAAACGAGGATTTGCCCTCCTCCATCTTGGCGCTGAAGGTCTTCTGCTCGAGCCAGTGGGTATACCAGCGCTGCTCCACTTCGGCGAATTCGTAGGCTTTGGGGAGGTCGTATTTTTCGGGGCTGCTTGATGCGGTGTCTTTCATAGATTCTTCTTAGTTATCGTCATGCGGCTGCGGTTAAAAACAAAGGTTGGGGCAATTAGAGTACAGACCAGGGTTTGGGCATAAAAATCTGGGCATAGAGACCCAGAGCATAGCGGTCGGTCATGCCGGCGATAAAATCGCAGACCTGGCGATGGCGTTTCTGCTCATCCTGGACGGACTGCACCGGATGGCGCAACGGACAGCAGGAGGAGGTGCCGTTATCCGGGAACTCATGCTGCAGAAAAAATCCGTAGAGGTCACGGATAATCCGCTGGGCTTTTTCGAATTCGTTGTGGACCCGGCAATTGCGGTAGACGTTATCATAGAGAAAACCGCGCAACTCGGTGATGGTGTCGTTCATCCGGTTGCTCAAATGGAGCCTGCCGTCATTGCGGTCCAAAGTGGTATAGACCAGGTCGCCGACCATCGCGTTTATCCGCTGCGAGGATCGGTCGCCGAGCACCTCGCGCAGGTTTTGGGGCAGGTCGGCCGGGTTGAGCATGTCCGCACGCAGGGCGTCATCCATGTCGTGGTTGACATAGGCCATGATATCCGCCACCCGCACCAGTTGGCCCTCCAGGGTGGCGGCGAGCTCCGTGGTCTCCTCAGGCAGAATTTCCCCGTAGCCCTTGGAATGTTTGAGGATGCCGTTGCGCACTTCCCAGGTAAGATTCAACCCCTTGCCGTCGTTTTCGAGAAAATCGACGATGCGCAGGCTCTGGCGGTAGTGCTTGAACCCCTTGGGGTGGAGCAGGTTGAGGCTGAACTCACCAGCATGCCCAAAGGGCGTGTGGCCGAGGTCATGGCCCAGGGCAATGGCCTCGGTCAGATACTCGTTGAGCCGCAGGCAGACGGCCATGCTGCGCGCGATCTGCGACACCTCAAGGACATGCGTCAAGCGGGTGCGATAATGGTCACCAGCCGGGGCGAGAAAGACCTGTGTTTTGTGCTTCAGCCGCCGGAAGGTCTTGGAATGGATGATCCGGTCCCTATCGCGCTGGAAGGCGGTGCGCAGATTGCACTGATCATCACGTTCCCTCAGAAAACGACCCCTGGACCGGCTGCTCAGGCAGGCGAAGGGTGACAGTATCTTCCTTTCCAGCGCCTCTTGTTGTTCCCGGATAGTAGGTTGCATCATCATTCCTGCTGCCCGGCTCAAGGCTGCCAGAGGAGGTAGGCTTTGATGAAGCTGTCAAGGCGGCCGTCCAGCACCGCATCGACGTTGCCCTCCTCAGTGTTGGTGCGATGATCCTTGATCAG
>CAITZN010000159.1 GCA_903896915.1 uncultured bacterium | reverse complement strand
TTGCGGAGGTGGGCAAGCCAGACACCCTGCTACTCAACGCCAAAGGAAAAATTCAGGATCTCACAAAAACGATGACTACAGATTTTGCGCTGACTTTAGAAAGCGTCAGTCTGAGCGGGTTGTCTCCACTGGTTGACACCGATATTCCGGCTCTTGGACCGATGAAGTTCTCGGGTCTGGTGCGCGGCAGCGGTACCGCCTGGAAAATTGATGATATCAAGGCCACGATGGCAGGCAGCGACATAAACGGCGAACTGGCGGTAGATATCACCAAGCGGCCCCACCTTTCTGGCAAGCTGGCGGCCACCACGTTGAATTTGAATGACTTTACCGGTAAAGCTGGGCAAACTGGCGAAAAGTCTGTCGCCAAACCAGCACAATCTGCCGGCGGCGATAGTCGCATCTTCTCTAATCAACCTCTCCCCGTCCAGGCCTTACGAACTGTAGACATCGAGCTTTCTCTAAAGACTGGCAAGCTATCCGCAAATGATCTGCAATTGACCGACATGGCGGCAGATCTGCGGCTCAATAGTGGACGTCTTACGCTCAAGCCCTTCCGTACAGGTCTGGCCGGCGGTACTGTCGAAGGGGAAATCAGCTTGGATGCAACTGGCAAGATTCCTGCTGTGATGATGAACATGACCGCGCGTCAGGTGGAAATCGGCAAGCTTGGGAATCATAAAATTATGAGCGGCGGCAAAAGTGACCTGAAGATCAACCTGAAAGGCCAAGGCGAATCTGTGCGTGCCTTGATGGCCTCACTTACTGGTGAAACCGTGTTAAGTGTCGGTGAGGGCAAGATGCAGAACAAGGCGTTTAATTGGGCCGGTGGGGATCTGCTGAACCAGGTAGTGGGCGCGTTGAATCCGATGGCAAAAAGCGAAGACACCACCTCCCTGTCCTGCGCGGCAGTCCGTTTCACTATCCTTGATGGTATTGCCACCGCTGACAAAGGCATTGCTGCCCGGACCGACAAGGTTGACGTAGTTGGGTCAGGAACCGTAGATTTGCGATCGGAAAACCTGGATTTGGGCATCCGTCCCACTCCGCGCGAAGGTGTGGGGCTATCGCTCTCAAGCCCGATAGCAGGGATGGCACGGATACGTGGCACGCTGGCTCATCCGGCCGTTGGCATTGATGCGGGAGGCACTTTGCGCACCGCCGCATCAGTGGGTGCAGCAGCTGCGACCGGTGGGCTCTCCCTGCTCGGCGAGAAACTAGTCGACAAAGTCACTGCCGACGCCGACCCCTGCCGTACGGCTCTGGGCCAATCCCAGGCCGCAAAGAAGACGTCGCAACCACAAAAGAACCAACCCCAGAAACAAAACAGCGGCAACCTATTCCAGGGAATGTTCGGACGTTGACCTTGAGATAGAGATCGTTAATATTCGGGACGGTGCAACGAAAATTTCTTCATTCGATACCCCATCTGCCGCTGGGTCAGCCCCAGCTCACGGGCTGCTCTGGACTGGACCCAACCATTCCGGTGCAAGGCCGTTTCGACCTGTTCACGCTCCAGATCACGCAGGGATTTTCTCGAATTTTCCTGTGTAGGGATCGCAACGTGCGGTGATACTGCTAATTCCAAGGAAGGCGGAATCCAGCCGGTTCCAGGCCTCAACATGTATTCGGGCAGATCCTCAACCCGCAGTACATCACTGACGGCCAGGATAACCAGCCGTTCCACCAGATTCTGCAATTCCCGGACATTTCCCGGCCAATCATAACCGGTGAGGAAATCAAGAAAATCACGCGACATCCGCAAGGTTTTGTTGTTGCGCTTATTGCTTGCCCGAAAAAAGTGATCCAGCAGGAGCGGAATATCATCCCGTCGTTTCCGTAACGGCGGCAGATTGAGTGGCACCACATTGAGTCGGTAATACAGATCGTTACGAAAAGTACCCTGAGCTACCGCCTGTTCAAGATTTACATTGGTGGCGGCAATAATCCGCACATCGACACTCTGGGTCCTGGAAGCTCCAAGACGTTCAAACTGCTGTTCCTGGAGCACCCTGAGCAGTTTTGCCTGCAGCAAAAATGGCAGCTCACCCATCTCATCAAGAAAGATAGTTCCGCCATCCGCCTGCTCGAAACGACCGACCCGCGCCATCACCGCCCCAGTGAAGGCCCCTTTCTCGTGACCGAACAACTCACTTTCCAACAGGTTCTCGGGAAGAGCTGCGCAATTCACCTTGATAAAGGACCGATCTTTCCGTGGACTGGCATCATGTATCGCTCTGGCGACCAGCTCTTT
This sequence comes from uncultured bacterium, assembly GCA_903896915.1. Taxonomy (GTDB): domain Bacteria; phylum Desulfobacterota; class Desulfobulbia; order Desulfobulbales; family Desulfobulbaceae; genus Desulfobulbus. The sequence continues at coordinate 806 of CAITZN010000159.1, read as the reverse complement.
GCCGGTTCCTGATTCCCCCAGAAGCAAAACAGTTGCCGAAGAGAGGGCGACCCGTTCAATGCTCCAATAGACTTCCTGCATGGCCTTGGACTGACCGATAATCTGATGTCGGTGATAGCGCCCGTGTAATTTTTCTTTGAGACTGAGATTTTCCTGAACAAGCAACTCCCGGTCCTGGCGTATAGCCTGATGCAGATTGAGAAACTGAGCTATCAGGGTGGCTAGTACCGTGAGAAAACGAACATCCTCTTCAAAAGAGACATCCGATCCAAACAGCCGGTCGACACTCAGCACCCCTACCGTCTTCCCGGAAAGCACAACGGGGACACCGATAAAAGAGATTTTTTCCTTGGAAATTTTGGCGCGGGACCCGGTGCGATTCAGGAACAGAGGTTCACTGTGGACATCTGGCACCACAAAAGGAGAGGCCGTCGAAAAGACCTGCCCATAAATGCCCTCGTCGAGTCCATAGACACCGCGCTGTTCCTCCTCGATGCTTAAGCCATACGAAGCCCGGATTGTGAGGTACCTGCCGGATTCATCAAGCAACCCCAGAGTTGCTCGCTCCATACGGAGGGTGTCATTCAAGACCTTGAGAATTGAGGATAAGGCCGTATCCAAATGCACGGCAGAACCGATGAGCTTAACAATGCTGTGCAGAGCCTGTAATTCAAGCGCTGAAGTCATGGTTGTCCTGGATGATTCGGCCAGAACCAGATCTTTTTCTTTATGTTTCAACATGAGATACCTCTGGAGAATTGTTTCGCTTGTATCTCTATCAAAGCAAAAACCATTCCAACCTCTGA
>CAITZN010000158.1 GCA_903896915.1 uncultured bacterium | reverse complement strand
GTTGGTTTCGAGCTGGAGGATCTGGCGGCCAGGGTGCAAAAATATTTTGACGAGATCCCTGTGGACCCCACGAGGCTCGATGTCATTTCCGGAAGACTGGCTGATTTGAAACAACTCCAGCGAAAATATGGGCCAACGCTTGCCGAGGTGATCGCCTTTGCTGAAACCGCCGAGCGATCTCTTGCAGTTCTGGAAAGTCTTGAGCAGCAGATTGCCCAGGCGGAGCTGAGGGTGGAGGAGATTGCCACCGAAGCCCTGATGGTGGCCGTCGAACTGACCCAGGCGCGCCGCGAGATGGCGAAGAAACTGACCATCAGTATGGAAAAAGAGCTGGCCTCGCTTAGTTTCCCCCGGGCCGTGTTCCAGGTGGCCGTGACCGAGCCGGAAGGGCTGGGGTTGGACGCGATTCATAGTACCGGCCGGGATGAAGTCGAGTTTCTTTTTTCAGCCAATCCCGGCGAACCCCCGAAGTCGCTGGCCAAAATCGTCTCCGGCGGCGAGCTGTCACGGCTGATGCTGGCGATGAAATGCCTGCTTGCCCGCCGCGATCAGGTAGACACCGTCATTTTTGACGAGGTCGATGCGGGCATCGGCGGGCAGGCGGCCGAGGCCGTAGCCGAGAAAATCAGCGAACTGGCCAGTCATCACCAGGTGTTTTGCATCACCCATCTGCCGCAGATCGCTGCCTGTGCTGATCTCCATTTCAAGGTGGAGAAACAGGTTGAAGACGGCCGCACTAGGACAGTGATAACCCCTCTGGGAAAAGAACAACAGGTCGACGAGCTGGCCCGGATGCTCGGAGGCGAAAAGCCGACCGCCCAGACGCTTGCCTTTGCCGGAGAGTTGATTGAACGCAGGGCCAAGAGAAAATCGGCATGACTAAGCGGGTAGCGTTGGGTCTTTTTTCCGGTGGCCTGGATTCGATTCTGGCTTGTCGGGTCATTGCCGACCAAGGGGTGCGTGTCATTGCCCTTAAATTCGTCACTCCTTTTTTTGACAGCGATCTGTTGGTCTGCCGTGACGAGTATGTCGCGGCAATGCACCAAAAGTACGGCCTGGAGGTGCAGTTGGTCGATATCAGCGCCGGCTATCTGCGTTTGCTGGAGAATCCGGCACACGGTTTCGGGAAGCATTTCAATCCCTGTATCGACTGCAAGATCCTGATGCTGACCCGAGCCCGTGAGCTCATGGAAGGGTATGGTGCTTTTTTTCTTATTACCGGGGAAGTCCTGGGGCAGCGGCCGATGTCGCAGCGGCGGGATACTCTCCGGGTCATCGAACGCGATTCCGGCTGTATCGACATCCTGCTGCGGCCGCTTTGTGCTAAGCTGATGCCTCCTACCCGGGCAGAGCAGGAAGGGTTGGTGGATCGGGAGCAGTTGTATGCTTTTTCCGGGCGGAGCCGGCGGCAGCAGAAGTTGCTGGCCGCTCGTCTGGGCATCACCGAGTATCCGACTCCTGCCGGTGGCTGCATGCTCACCGACCTCAACCTGGCACCGAGGATCAAGCATTACTACAACGGTCTCTTCTCTTTTGCCGAGCAGGAACGCACCGTTGACGACATCAAGCTGCTGGTCATCGGCCGGCAGTTTAAGCTCGATGATGAGGTCTGGTTTGTTGTCGGTCGCGATGAACGAGAGAATCGCCAGATAGAGGCCATGCGCGGCCCGGAGGACTGGCTGTTGTGGATGACCGTGCGCCCAGGTCCACTCGGCCTCCTGCGGTATGCCCGGCAGAAAGTGGCGGGTTCTGATCGGGAGGCGGATGTCCTCCGTAGGCTGGCCGGAATCGTGGTTCGCTACGGCAAAAAGATCGATGGTGAGCCCGATGAGGCCGAGGTGACTATCGACAAAGGAACCTCTGTCGCCAGCAGCATCTATTTCCCCTCGGCAGAAACAGATTGCCAGCAGTGGAGAATCTGATTTCCGTGCAGCAGTTACCCAAGGCATTGCAAAATTCGCAGATTTTGGCTGTTCTGCCGCCATGGTTGCAGAGATGTCTGGCTAGTCTGTTGCGGGAACTGGGAGGTGAGGTTTATCTTGCCGGCGGAATCGTGCGTGATATCCTGCTGGGGGTACCGCCTGCAGATATCGATATCACTGTCCCGGCCGGGGCGAAAATTTGGGCCGGAAAACTCGCCGCTATGACCGGCGGGGCGTACGTGGTGCTGGGGCGTGATGAGGATGCGGCCCGCGTGGTCAGTCAAAAAACAGTGGTTGATATCTCTTCTTTTCGTCAGGGAGCAACCACTATCCTTGATGAATTGATCTTGCGAGACCTGACGGTCAATG
>CAITZN010000157.1 GCA_903896915.1 uncultured bacterium | reverse complement strand
TTGGTTCTTCTCAATGGAATCGGTTATCTGCTTGGAGGAAAAGGCTTTGCTCAGTTTTTGGATCTCATTCAAATACGAATCGATTCGTTTTTCTCGATTCTCGCGTGCATTGTTGTAGGTGTTTTCAGCGATTGTCAGATCTTCCTGATAGCGTGGTGATACTTTGACCAGTTCACGGGCGCTCTCCAACACCATTTCCTTCTTGGGAATCTCGCTGATAATAGCTGACAAAGCAGTGCCTAGTCGAATCAGTTCGCTCGGATCGAATGGAGCTTGAGTTGATACTGCGGTACCGGCGGGTGCTTTTGAGGTGGATGTATCAGCCTTGCCATCATGCGCTGTTGTACTCCGCTGCGTTTCCTGAACTTCAGGCGATTTCTTTACCGTTTCTGAATCTCCTCCTGGTTTGACTGATGGGGCGACAGGAGGTGCTTCTACCTGCGTAGCCGGCGGCGAGGTGGTATGCGACGATCTTTTTTCACCTGAAGGCGACGTAGATTTTTCAGGTTGAGCGGAAGGTTGCGGCCAAGGGCGGAAATAGTAATAGCCACCGCCAGCCAGACCGAGGAGTAACAGGCCTGCAACCAGACCGATCAGCCATTTGGCCTGATTCTTCTGTGGCTGAGGCGGCGGAGCTGTTGCTACCGAGCCGGGTAAGGGCGTTGGTGCTTGCAGGCATACCTTGAGGGCGGCAATCAATGCGTTGCCGTCAGCAAAGCGATTGGCTGGATCTTTTTCCAACAGTCGCATGATCGTCGCGGAAAGAGCTTTCGGCAGCCTTGGATCGAGCTCATGTGGCGACGCCGGCGTGTCTTGTGTGATGGAATGGAAGATCGCCGCCATGGTCTCACCCTGGACAGGCCGCTTGCCGGTGGTCAACTGGTAGAGGATCACCCCAAGCGAGTACAGATCTGAACGTCCGTCTAAATCTTGCCCCATGGCCTGTTCCGGCGACATATAACGCGGGGTGCCTAGAATCTGGCCAATCTGTGTCATGCCATGGCCGTCCGGATCCTCGATCCGGGCAATGCCGAAATCCGTGACCCGGATGGCACCTTCCGGACTGTAAATGATGTTGGGTGGTTTGATGTCCCGGTGAATAATCCCGTGCTGATGCGCATACTGCAGGGCCTGGGCTGTCTGGATTCCAATGCTGACGATCTCGCTCAGAGTGAACTGACGGGTTTCCATCAGCTCATCAAGCGGCTTTCCCTCGAGGAATTCCATGGCGATATAGATGGTGCCATGGTCCTGACCTACGTCATAAACGGTGACGATGCCGGGATGGGACAGCCGCCCAACCGCCATCGCTTCCTTGAGAAAACGTTGAACAAATTCATTGGAGGTAACCCGATCCTCGCGCAGCATCTTGAGGGCGATAATACGGTTGATCTGGGGGTCATGGGCCTTGTAGACCACCCCCATGGCACCTCGCCCCAATTCGTTAAGAATCTTATAACGCCCGTACTGCATTGGCTGGGTAGTGGTTTGCATCATTTGCTGACTATCTCGAGGTTTCTATTTTCTCTCCGGTCGTTATTCCGGTGAAGAATTCAACTTTCCTTGCAGGGATCGCCGCAACTCTTGCTTGAAGAACCCGGTCTTCGGTTGCAGCGGTTTCTATTCTGCCCTGATGATTTTATCAATCAGGTCACGTCGCGTATTCCGGTAGAATTGCCAGCTGATCTGGCAGTCGGCATAAGCTTGACTCAGAGCCCGCAATTCTCTGTTCACTGATACGCCATCTACTGACCCTGGCCTGACCACCTGTACCACCACCACCGTGACATTATCCTGTGCCTTTCGCTCCAAGCACGTCCCAATCAAATCCTGGACAATTCGTGCCGGAGACACGGACTTGGCCATAAACGCAGCGATTTCTGAATCTTCCAGTTCTTTGTACAGGCCGTCACTACATAACAACAGCAAGTCGCCATGCTGGAGTTCAAAGATGTTAAGGTCGAGCACCAGTTCATCGCCTGCGCCCACGGCACGGGTGATTACATTGGCCCTGGGATGCGAGCGTGCCGCCTCGGGTGTAATCCCACCCATGGCCAGCAACTCCTCAACAAAACTGTGGTCTCGACTTACCTGGTAGAGGCGTTTCTGACGAAAAAGATAGAGGCGACTGTCACCAGCCCACATCACTAGGCCCTGGCGGTCATGAGCAAGAAAGGCAACCACCGTACTGCCGGAAATTTTTCCTTTTGCCTTGCCTGCATCCACCAGCGCCTTGTGGGCACCGATCAACTGGTTCTCGACCTGTTCAGCAAAAAGGCTAAAAATCGGGGAAAAGGGTGCTACCTGGGCGTAATCAACCACAGTCCGACTGGCTACATCACCAGCCATGTGCCCCCCCATGCCGTCGGCCACCAACCACAACTGATGATCGACCAGTTCCAAGCAGGAATCTTCGTTCAAGGTGCGCACGCAGCCGACATGGCTGAGACTAGCGGAAATGTATTCGAAATGGCTACCAAGAGAGCGCTTTTCAGGGGGAAGAATGCTCGGCGGTACGCTTAGAGTGATCAGTTGGGTGCGGTCGTCGTCCATGGCTCTGCGAAGGTTAAGGTACAGCCGACGCTTGCCCTGAAAAAGAAGACAAGTGTAGGCGGGGAAAACTCGCTTGCTAAAATGGGGGTTACATGACGATGTGACAATACTATTACAGTATGGTGATATTAATATTATTAATATTAATATACAAATTATTCCGAAACCAAATCGGTGTCCATTTTTTAGTGGCCTACCTCACCATCTTGAATTGATCATTTTGATTGTTTGTGGTGCCGGCCTCCTCTTTATCATAGAGATCGTAATTCATCCGTTTATTTCGTTAAGCATTCGGGATGTGGCCTATAGCCAGCGTCAAGAGCTTCCGATATCGAATTAAAATTGACCGTACAGTTGGGGCAATTATAATCCTTACAGGCGGCACTATGGAAAACATGCTTCCCTGTGTTTCCATGATATGCAGCATGTCCACCAGCTACGATTTTGACACTGGCTGACGGAATAGCTGCCAACCCAAGGCCCGTGCTGCCACTACCACTCTGCTGTTTTTGCCGAAATTCCCACGGCGGGGTGGGATTTGCATCTACCCACAATCCTTTATGTGAAGCTTTTGCTTCCGCTTCAAGCTTCAACCAGTCGGCACAGTAACTCTCTTTACAGTATTGCCGGTATACCCATCCGAAACCTTGGCTGACTATTTGTTCGTTCAAGTTGATGCCATTCACAAAAACCATAGCCACGGTTCTGCCATCATGATCTTTAGTTTTAGTTACTGGTTCCACACGAATCTCTCCCTTGGCAGCCTTCCCGCCGGTAAAATTCCGAGCAACCTGACCAAATGGTTGAATTTTCTCAGGGGTATCGATGCCAAACAAGCGGATTTCAATTTTTTTACCTTTGCTTATAATTGTAATTGTATCACCGTCTAGCACTGAATCGAGAGTTCCCGTAATCGTTTCTGCATTCGCGGCATTATTGGTGAATTGAAAAAACAATAATGAAATCAGCAGAAAAATCATTTTAAATGGCTTCAATGTCATTTCCTTTCTCGGTACTTCCGAGTGTACCGAGATTCACAAGGGATACCTTTGCAATTTTCAAAAGTGTAAAAGCTACTCTTGTTCGATAATGCCTTCTTCGTTGGCACCTGCCTCAGAGTTGTCTTTTGATATTCTCTCGACCTCTTCATTTACAATGCAGTAGTCACAAGAACTGTCTAATCCAGTATGCCCATGCCAACTTTCGTCTGCCCAATCCTTTTCTTGAATATTGTTCATTTAATTCCTCGAAGAAGAGTCATTCCGCAAAATGTTAAGATTTCAACCTGTCTATGGCTTCACAAGGGGGATTCCAGATCACACAATCGTTATCTCGTCTGATCCGGTAGTCAACTTCTCTCCTCCTGCATCGGTAACAAGAAAGGTATTTTCCACACCGACCAGCCCGATACCTTCCAATCCCTTCTTAGGCTCAACGGCAATGATCATGTTGTCCTCAAGGGGAGTATGCACCTTGCCTGCAATGGCCGGGAATTCGTCGATAGCCAATCCAATACCGTGACCAAGAAAAGACACCTGGTTGCTACCAAAACCCATGAAGTGCTTTTCAAAACCACTGGGATAAACAAATTTATCAAAAACCTCTTTGTATATCTGAGACGGGATCGCACCAGGCTTGAGGCGGCACCGGATAGCCTCCTGTATGTCCAGGCATACCTTGTGAGCATCCAACGCTGAAGCAGGCGGGGCGTCAAGGGAAAAGACCCTCGTTGCATCAGTAAAATATCCCTCATATCCAAACCCGACATCCACGAAGATGGGTTCGCCCCTTCCTAGTTTCTTCGTCCCCCCAACCAGTGGGAAGGCTGGAGAAAGCCCGATAAGGCCGCCCGGCCCTACCGAAGCAGTGGGAGAGTTTCCTGATTCACCAAAACTGACGATTCCTGTAATAATCTCAACACCAGACGCAGCCAGTCGTGTAATCCCGGAGTATCCTAAGGTCATCATACCCTTTTGAATCTCAGTCCCGAGCTCCCATTCCGTCATCCCTTCGTGAATCTTGGAAGGGATGGTGTTGAATAGCATCTCATGCAACGCCCCGGCTTTTCGAATGAGCCCCACTTCGTAGTCG
>CAITZN010000156.1 GCA_903896915.1 uncultured bacterium | reverse complement strand
CTGCACGAGCCCTTTCTGCAGCTGCTTCATTTTGAGCGGATTGCGCAGGACGACCCGACGGAAATGTTCCGGGGCGAAATTCGGAATGCCGGTGAACTTGAGTTCCTCTTTGTCGGAGAAGGTGTCGCCGATCTTGATGGTGCCGTGGTTGTGGATGCCGATGATGTCGCCGGGATAGGCCTCGTCGACGTGCGAGCGTTCCTGGGCCATGAATACGGTGGCGTTGCTCAGGTTCACCTCTTTGCCCAACCGGTGGTGCATGACCTTCATCCCCCGGGTGAATTTGCCGGAGCAGATGCGGAAAAAGGCGATCCGGTCGCGATGGGCCGGGTCCATATTCGCCTGAATTTTGAAGGTGAAGCCGCTGAAAGCCTCTTCGCTGGGGTCGACCATCCGGGTTAGGGTGGCTCGCGGACTGGGGGGGGGCGAGAGTTCAACAAAGGCGTCGAGTAACTCGCGGACTCCAAAGTTGTTGATGGCGCTACCGAAGAAGACCGGGGTCTGGCCGGCCTTGAGATACTGTTTATGGTCAAATGGGTTAGCCGCACCCTGGAGGAGTTCGATGTCTTCGCGGAGCTTGTTGGCTGCGAACACGCCGATCAGTTGATCCAATAGCGGGTCGGCCAGGTCCTGAACCACAACACTATCTTCGGGTCGGGTGTCCTGGCTGGGGGTGAACAGGGTAACCTGGTTGCGGTGCAGGTCATAAACCCCTTTGAAGCCCTTGCCCATACCGATCGGCCAGGAGAGCGGCACGCATTCGATCTGCAGCTTATCCTCGATATCAGCGAGGATATCGAGAGGGTCCATGCCTTCTCGGTCCAGCTTGTTGATGAAGGTGATGATCGGCGTATTGCGCATCCGGCAGACCTCCATCAGCTTGGTGGTCTGGGTTTCGACGCCCTTGGCGCTGTCAATGACCATCAGGGCGGAGTCCACGGCGGTCAGCACCCGGTAGGTGTCTTCGGAGAAGTCCTGATGGCCGGGGGTATCGAGCAGGTTGATCTCATAGTCACGGTAATTGAATTTCATCACCGAGGTGGTTACCGAGATGCCGCGTTCTCGTTCAATCGCCATCCAGTCGCTGGTGGCATGGACCGCGGTTTTCCGCGATTTGACCGCACCCGCCAGCTGTATGGCACCGCCGAACAGCAGCAGTTTTTCGGTGAGAGTGGTCTTACCGGCATCGGGATGGCTGATGATGCCGAAGGTCCTGCGTTTTTCTATTTCTTTAAGAAGCTGACTGCTCACGTTTGAATCGTATCCGTCTGGTATCAATCGGTACACCCAGGAACGCCCAGATGTGTTGGAAAAGGTAATGTTTGTCGCTGCTGGAATAAAGTAATAAAAAAAAAGCCCGAAAACCTTATCGGTCACGGGCTTAAAGGCTCCAGCGGCAAGCGCTGAATTTATTTTGGCTCCCCGGGAGGGACTCGAACCCCCGACAAGGCGGTTAACAGCCGCCTGCTCTACCAACTGAGCTACCGAGGAATGCAACTCATAGACAAAAAGGTCGTGATGCCCAGCAGGAATCATGATCATTTCGAGAATGGCTAAATAGCATAGAGTCATCAGACCGTCAAGAAAAAGTTAAGGTCGTGTCTTTCAGGACCCATGTTTCCAGGTCAGGCTGGAGAGCTATTCTCGTTGCAGCTGCAGGGCCACCCATTCTTCCTGGTAGCGGCGGTCCAGCAGGCGGCAGCCCTGTTTCTGGTATACAGTGATAATGTTTTCTTCCTGCTCGCCGCTCAGGATTCCCGCCAGGACCAGGTGGCCGCCCGTTGTGGTGAGGCTGGCCAATACCGGGGCCATCTCCACCAAGACATCGTGGACGATGTTGGCGCAGACCAGTTGATAGGTCCCTGTAATCTGCGCTACCGGCGTGGTGCTGACTTGGATCTGGCCTGCGAGATTGTTGTTGGCGATATTCTCCTGCGCCACCGCCACCGCATCCGGATCATTATCAATAGCAATTATCTGCCCAACTCCAAACAGGGCAGCGGCCATGGCGAGAATACCGGTACCGGTGCCGACATCAACGGCCTGCTCAGGCCCGGTCTCCTGGATACTCTTTTTGATCAGGGCCAGGGCCATCTGGGTGGAGGCGTGCTGGCCGGTGCCAAAGGCCATGCCTGGATCGAGTTCAAGAATATGTTGGCCGGGGCTTGGTCGATAGTCCTCCCAGGAAGGTTTGATCACCAGATCGGGGACAATCTCAAAGGGTTTGAAATACTGTTGCCAGCTGGTCGCCCAATCCTGGTCGGCGAGCAAGGTGATCGTCGGTTTTTCCGGCGTGCACCCATAGAGGGTAAAGAGTTCGGTCATCTGCTGATTGACCTTGGCAAGAATCACATCAGCAGTCTCAACCTGTTCCTGCTCTTGAGGGTCATCACCAGGGCCTCCCAGTTGAAAGAAGCCGCTGACAAAAGCTCCGGAGGGGGTCTCCGGGCTCTGCTCCACGCCGACCCCGCTTAGCACGCCGATAAGATCGGCAGCGGGCTCGAGCAGGGGAAGCGGGCAATTAAAGGTGATCTTCAGCCATTGTCGGTCAGCGGGGGTGATGTCAGTTGGGGATGCCATGGGGAGTTTCTCGAGAAAGAGGGTGGTGAGTGATGCGTCGAGTCGAGTCTGTGCGCGAGTAACGCCCCAGATGGATAGTTGGCAAGAAGGGGTTGCATCGGACAACAGGTTGACGACTGCTCCAGCTAGATCTTATATGTATCAACATATCCCGATTCGACGCTCAGGGCGAGCGTTTCTTCAGTCAAGGCCACTCCTAGAGAAGGGTAAGCTGTTGATCCTCTGGCAAAGGCAGCGCGGCAGGTAATTTGGGGATTGACAAAAACATCGGGATACGATTACCTAATCCGCTACCGTTTGCTCCAGGCTGTTATTGGTGCCGCTGCGATGAACAGGTGGGAAGTCGAACGCCGAGACCGTTGCAGACCATACGCGTTGTTCCTCTTTCCGGCTGTCCTTACGCTTAGGCCCTTACTCGTTTTTCTCAGGGTTGCCTCATGATCGATACCTCGGGACATCATATTGTCTACGGTGTACTCCAGGACTACCTCACAGGCGAGACATTGCCTGATACCGATGACGAGCGAATCAGGCAAGGGCTTGCTCGACTGCTGGTGGAACAGCTCGGCTATGGCAAGGACGAACTGGAGCCGCGGTTGACGATCAACTCCTGTTTTAATAATAACCGGGTCCAGACCCTGATCGAATTGACGGCGCGGATTAATGGCCGACGGCTGTTCATTCTCCGTTACGGACCTGGATCGCTGGTTACCCGTGAGACGGCGGCGGTTGCGGCGGCCCGGATTCTTGATCCTGAATATCGTATTCCCTTGGCGATTGTCACCAACGGCCGGGATGCGGAGTTGCTAGAAACGGGCCGGGGCAAGGTCCTGGCCAACGGTATGGATTGTATTCCCCACCGGAACCAAGCCGGTGCCTTGTTGCAGGAATATGTTTTTGAACCTTTTACTGATCCGGGGCGGCGTGATAAGGCCTTGCGGATTCTTAATGTTTTTGATCAGGAAGTCTGTTGCGTGGGTACGAGCTGCGCACCGGATGCAAACCAATAAAGGGTGGATTCGTTGCTTCTGCCGATGGCCGGAAACAGCAGCCCAACGATAAAAATAACGCAGAAGAAGATCATGAAGAAGACAGGAAACTGGAACAAAACGAGCTGGCATAATTTCACCGCCCTTCAACAGCCGAAATGGCCGGATAAGGAGCGATTCGACGAGATCATCCAGACGCTGTCTGTGTTGCCGCCGCTGGTCTTTGCTGGCGAGATCCGGGACTTGAAGGCCATGCTTGCCAAAGCGGTTAGGGGTGAGGCCTTTTTGCTGCAAGGGGGGGACTGCTCAGAGGAATTTTCCCGCTGCACAGCGCCCAATATCCGGGAGACCCTCAAGGTCCTCCTGCAGATGTCTGTCATTCTTACCTATGCCGGCAACAAACCGGTGGTCAAGGTCGGCCGGATTGCCGGGCAGTACGCCAAGCCGCGATCTAGCGATATGGAGATGGTCAACGGCCAGGAACTGCCAAGTTACCGCGGCGACATGGCCAACTCTGCCGATCCGGTGCTGGAGGCTCGGATTCCCGATCCGGAGCGGATGCTCAAGGGCTATCATATGTCTGCGGCGACTATGAATCTGCTGCGCGCCTTTACCCGTGGCGGCTTCAGTTCCCTGCACCGGTTGCAGGCCTGGAACCAAGAATTTGTCAAGCAATCGCCGATGGGGCGCTCTTACGAGCGGATGGCGAAGCAGATCAGCAATGCCTTGAAATTTATGGAAACGATCGGTATCTCAACCGATAGTCCTCAATTGAAGGAGACGCAGTTCTTCACCTCCCACGAGGCCTTGTTTCTTGGCTATGAAGAGGCTCTGACCCGGGAAGATTCTATTGCCGGCGGCTGGTATGACTGTTCCGCACACATGCTGTGGATCGGTGACCGGACGCGGCAGATCGACGGCGCCCATATCGAATTTCTGCGGGGTGTGCGGAATCCGCTGGGGATGAAGGTAGGGCCGAACTATAAGATTGACGACATCCTGTCCATCATTGAACGGTTGAATCCGGAGAACGAGCCCGGTCGCATCACACTGATTACCCGTTTTGGCTCCAAGGCGATCGAAAAGCATCTGCCGCCCCTGCTACGGGCGGTCAAAAGTTCCGGTCAGCATGTGCTGTGGACCTGCGATCCTATGCATGCTAATACCTTCAGTGCCGAATCCGGCCATAAAACCAGGGATTTTGAAAATATTCTTTCTGAGTTGCGGTGCTTTTTCGAGTTGAACTGGGTTGAGGGCACGGTCCCTGGAGGGGTCCATTTTGAGTTGACTGGCGATAATGTCACCGAATGTATCGGTGGTGCCCGCAATCTCTCGGGCGACCAGTTGGGGCTTCGCTACCTGACGACCTGTGATCCGCGGCTCAATGCGGAACAATCGCTGGAGATGGCCTTCCAGATTGCGGAGATGATCCGAACCTGACAAGCGCGGGTGACGCCAAGGAGGGCAGGATTCGCTGGTTCAGGCCACGGCCGGAGCTGCGGCGAACAGAGCGGCAATTCCTTCCTTGGTTGTGCTGTCGAGTAGTTGCTGGTGAATGGTGGGGTTTTTGAGAATTTTGCTGACCCCG
>CAITZN010000155.1 GCA_903896915.1 uncultured bacterium | reverse complement strand
TGCAGAAAATCCTGTTGCGGATGGGCGAGAATGCCGCTGGCTTTCGTGTCCGTGTTACTTAATGAGCTCATTTACTGACCCTTAAAGAAATTATTTAAATAAGTAGAGACAAAACATAAGTGTTGCTTGAATCCGTAAAGGCCATGGTCGGTTTTTACGATAACGTAACTGAACAATAAAGGAGGTTCTATGGCTCAGGAAAGCGCAGAACAAAGTAAATCGGGAGAGGGAGGGGGTTGGATCAGCGAGGATTGGCTGGCCCTTATCCTCGGACTTATCATTTTCGGACTCAGCCTCGGTTCCTTCCAAGGAACGGACATTCTCGGTTGGGGGGCAAAAGCAGGCATCTGGATTGATCCAGGCAAGGCGATCACGACCATATCTTCAAAATACCAGGGGATCAAAGGCGAGATCACCAAAATTGACGGCCAGAAACTCACCCTGAAAGACAAAGCAGGCAAGGAATCAACGGTCACGGTGGAGGGCGACACCTCCAAGCTAACGAAGGGACAGCAGTACGAGAAACCGGGCATGTCTGCAGCCATGTCACTTGGGCTCACCTATCTTTTTGCCCTGGCGATCATGACTCTGGGCGCTGTTGCTCTTGGGGCTAATGTACCGAAATTCATGTTCGGTTTCACCCTGGCCTTCTGGCTCAGCTATCTCTGCTGGTTCATGGGCCATTTTGCCTATATCGCAGCCACCAAGGATCAGGCTGTCAAGTTCGGCATTCCGTGGTCCATGAGTATGAGCGGCGAGTTTGGCTTCATCTTTGCCCTGATTCTCGGCCTGATCATCGGCAACTTCTTCCCTGGCCTTGCCAACACAATGAAAGAGGCGGCCCGGCCTGAGCTGTACATCAAGACCGGTATCGTCATCATGGGTGCTGGTTTGGGCATCAAGGCCGCAGAGTCCTTCGGTTTGGCTTCAAACATCATGTTTCGGGGATTTTGCGCCATTGTCGAGGCGTATTTGATCTACTGGGCGGTGGTCTATTATATCGCTCGCAAATATTTCAAATTCAGCCGGGAATGGTCCGCCCCTCTGGCCTCGGGAATCTCCATCTGCGGCGTTTCAGCAGCTATTGCCACCGGCGGCGCCATCAGGGCCCGGCCCATCGTGCCGATCATGGTTTCTTCCCTGGTCGTTATCTTTGTTGCCGTGGAAATGGTGATCCTGCCCATTCTCGCCAAGTATTTCCTCTGGACCGAACCTCTGGTGGCCGGTGCCTGGATGGGCCTGGCGGTTAAATCAGACGGCGGCGCCATTGCCAGCGGCGCCATCACTGACGCTCTGATCCGCGCCCAAGCTCTCGATATGGCAGGAATTAGCTATGCCGAAGGCTGGATCACCATGACCGCCACCACGGTGAAGATGTTCATCGATATTTTCATCGGCGTCTGGGCCTTTATCCTGGCCTATATCTGGTGCGCGAAGATCGACGTCAAGCCGGGGCAAAAGGTAGATGCCGCTGAAATCTGGCATCGTTTCCCCAAATTCGTTATCGGTTATGTAATGACCTTCGTCATCCTTGTGATGATGTGCTGGCCGTCTGCCAAAGTCATGGGACCGGCCGAGAAAGAAGCAGCGGTACTGAAAGCCTCGGCAACATCCATCGAAACCAAGATAAAGGCAACCACCGACACCACGGTTCTTGCGGGTCTTAAGACCGAGTTGGAGAGCGTTAAGGGTAAACAAAAGGTCGTTAATGAAACGATGAAGGAACCTAAGAGCTTCCTCAGCAAGGCAAAATCCTCGAGCAACCAGGGAGATGTCTTCAGGGGACTCTTCTTCCTCCTCTGCTTTTTTACCATTGGCCTGGTGTCTAACTTCAAGAAACTGATGGAGGAGGGGCTCGGCAAGCTGGCTGCGGTCTACTGTATCAGTCTGTTCGGCTTCATTATCTGGGTCGGCCTTTTCATCTCATGGCTCTTTTTCCATGGCGTCAAGCCGCCAACAATTTAGTAAGGAGACAAATATGGAACTGCAACAGCAGCCCAAACTGGCTGAAGAAATGAAAAAAATGGAGTACGAGCCCATGCTGCCGGTCGAATTGTCGTTGGTCCGGTGGAGCATCGGCATCGGTGTCGGTTCGCTCTTCTTCCTGTACTACTTGAGCCAGTGGCTCTTCCCTGGAGGGCATTAATCGAACCGGTAACCCTAAAAACGTGAGGCCGATATCCGCATAACGGCAAGAGCTTCACGGTATTCTTCGAGGCGTTGTTCCCATTGGGGCAACGCCTCGAAATCGTCGTGCCACGCGGCAAGTTCTGTTTCTTGAATCGACAACCGTCCTTCGCCTGCTGCAATCACCGCTTCGGGATATTCCATCCCGAATTTCTGCCGTCGCTTTTCAAGCTTGGATAGCGTCTTTTTCACCACCAGCTGACAGTGATTGACCTCTCGGTTAATGGAGATCTCGTATTCATCGGTATGCATAGGTATTCCTTCTGTAGCTGTATATGAAGAGGAGCGTATCATTGAAGTTCAGCAGAACCATTCCTGCCATCGGGACGACCCCCTGATCACCGATCGATGCCACCCAGGAAATCTTGCCAACGCAGTCACCGACCATCTTGATTGAGCCCATACCTGCAAAGAAGGTATCTTTACTTATCATCAATTTTTCAAAATTCAGAAACAAGTCAAGAGCATCACTCAATATAAAATTTCCAGGCGCAAAACCAGTTGTCGGGATGTTCATCCGGCGGGCAACCTATACATTCGGTCTTAATGCGAGAGTCGATGGTCTGGGCAAAGGTGGGATATTCGACCATACCCGCTGATTTGCAGGGATAATCTGGCAAGCCCTTTCGCTTTCTGGCGGACTGGACCCGGCAGTTATTCATGTAAAAAACGAGACAGTTTTCATTGATCTCTTCAATTGATTGTTCATTGATAAAGGCATACATGCGCAAGGAAAGAGCTTTTCTCAAGGCCGGGATGCCGCCGTCATCGGGCAAATGCAGCAATTTCTTGATGCGCTCCGCTTCAAAGGGAGAGTAGCGGGTCCAGCAGGTGTCATTGCACCGTTTGGCATCACCCATGCCAAATTTCTTTTCAACCGCTTGAAACCAGATGCCGTCATTGGCTAGCCAGTTAATGCTCATCTTCTCAATCAGATCGAGCAAGGTCTCCCGAGGTAACGATTGCAGCACACTTGGAACGCCATTTTCCGTCGGAAAATTGAGGGTTTTCCCGAGGCGATCCACCTGATTGGCCATGCTCACTTTCCAGACATCATCCTCAACGGCCATGGCCTTTTCCATCCCAACCTGATGCGCCACCTCGGCAAACCAGGCGCCGTAATGGACAACCGTCCGGCGAAAGGCGTCCATCACGATCTGCACCAGCATTGCATTGTCCGCTTCTTTGATCCCCTCAGGTACTTTGCTCATGTTTCCCTCCGTGTTGTTTGTCGTTGACCTCGGTAAACCCGCCAACAGGAACTGTGTCCTGCACCGTTTCTCCTCTGAGCTGGCAGTTTAGAAAGTATAGCGTTTAAAGATTGAGGCAATATAACAACTACGATTACAAAGGAAACCGATTTGAACCGTCAACCGGTTCCTCTTCTGGAAAAAAAACATTTGATCGGTGTAAAGCCCTGTTCTCAGTCAGTGCTGCCCTGTTTTTCGAGGCGTATAATCGTGAGACAACCGAACCGATTTCGTTTAAAAAACGCAAAAGGATGAGCAG
>CAITZN010000154.1 GCA_903896915.1 uncultured bacterium | reverse complement strand
GTTAATGTGTTGTTTTTTTTCTGTAAAATGAAAAAATAAAAATTTGCACTCGTTTGGTTTTGATGCGTGTATTTACCCAAAAATAGGTGAAAGGCGGCTCAGATACTGTTTGTGAACGTGGGTGGCCGTGGCAAAAATCAGCTAAAATCCATTACTGACTGATACGTTTATTTCTCAATGTTGTACTGTTAGCTCCTTGACGAGCACGGGGCGTTCCGCTAGATAGATTTTTTAGATTTTTTAGATTATTTAGGTTTGTGGTCTGGCCGTTGCTGGTAGGGTGTTCCCCTGATCCCTTTCGACGCGCGCAGATGAGAGCAACTAACTTTATGATTACCCAGGTTAGGAGGTAGAGCGCTACTGCTCACTTTCTAGAGACTTGCCATCTGGTGCTGCTGCAAGAACAATTAATGAGGATATTGTGATACGAATTGGAATAGAACAGGTCTGCCGATCTCCGCTGGATTCGCTTGCAGGAAAGAAGCTCGGTCTCCTCTGTAACCAGGCCTCTACCGACAGCAGGTTTATTCATAGCCGCGATCTGCTGCGTCAGGCCTTTCCCGGCCAGTTGACTTGTTTGTTTTCGCCCCAACACGGCTTTTTCAGCGAAAAACAGGATAACATGGTCGAATCCGATCACGGCGTAGATATGGAAAGCGGCCTTCCGGTCTATTCACTGTACGGTAAAACCAGAAAACCCTATCCCTCGATGTTTGCTGGTATTGATGTCCTGCTGGTTGACCTGATCGATGTGGGCACCAGGGTCTACACCTTTATATGGACGGTGGTTCATTGCCTGGAAGTGGCCAAGGAAACAGGTGTCAAGGTGGTGATTCTGGACCGGCCCAATCCCATCGGCGGCCATCTGGTCGAGGGCAATCTGTTGAGTGCTGACTGTGCCTCTTTTGTGGGTCGATGTGCCATCCCTATGCGGCACGGTCTGACCATCGGTGAGTTGGCACTTTACTGTAACCAGGAGCTGTCGATTGGTGCTGATCTTGAGGTCGTTCGGATGAGCGGCTGGCAACGGAAGATGTTCTTTCCAGCCACCGGATATCCCTGGGTCTTTCCCTCTCCCAATATGCCATCTTTCATGGCGGCTCTGGTCTATCCCGGCCAGGTTATATGGGAGGGAACCAACATATCCGAGGCCAGGGGCACGACCTTGCCCTTTGAACTTTTTGGTGCCCCGTTCTTGGAACATGGGGCGGTCCTTTCCTTCCTGCGGACGACTGAGTTGCCCGGTTGCTGCCTGCGACCCCTTCGGTTCGAACCCACCTCTGGGAAATGGATGGGGCAGGGCTGTAACGGATTCCAGATTCACGTCACAGATTGCGAGCAGTTCCGGCCCTACCGGACGAGCCTTGCCCTGCTCCAAGCCATCCAAATCCTCTACCCCGAACAGTTCGCCTACAAGGAACCACCCTATGAATATGAATTCGAGCGGCTGCCCATGGACCTGATCATCGGCGATAGCAGGATTCGTGAGGCCCTGGAACAAGGGGTTCCTATCCAAGAGCTTGAACACGGATGGCAAGAGGAACTGGAGGCTTACCAACAACGTAGCCGTGCTGTTTTTCTTTACGATTGAAAGAAATTACGGTAGGGTCGTTGGGCATCGCTTCGCTCAATCTGATTTGCTGAAGACGGTAAAATAGTCATGCAAATAAGTATGTTGGCAGTGAACAGTTGTGTCATGAATCCCCAATATCGTATCTTGTTATCCAGGAGTTTTTTGAACGTGACCCGCGAATGTACCCTGCAGCAAT
>CAITZN010000153.1 GCA_903896915.1 uncultured bacterium | reverse complement strand
GATCAAGGAAACAGCCAGCTGGACGCTTTTCTCCATTGTGTCAACAATAGCCTGCCGGTCTGCCGCTACCGGGATTTTATCGGTGAGTTTGCCTCCGCCTCTGCCGTGGCCGCAGCCTTAGTCGTCTCCTTTCTGGAAGCCGGTTACATCCCCGGCGCTTTGGTCGGCGGGTACGACCTCCCGCTGGGACCGGGCAAAAAAATCCTGGTTTTGGGAACAGGGCCTTATCTCACGGCCATGGAGTTTTTCAAGCCATGAGAATTCTGCTGATTTCACCGAATACCCTGACCGTGCCCTACCCGGTCTATCCCTTGGGGCTGGATTATGTTGCCGGTTCCGTCGCCGTCGAGCATGAGGTGCGGATCGCGGACATGCAGGTGATCAACCGGGACACACTGGCCCGGATACTTACGGATTTCGCACCTGAAATCATCGGTTTTTCCTGTCGCAATATCGACAACACCGATGCCCATGATCCGCTTTTCTTTTTAAGCGGTTATCAGGAACTTGTTGCTTGGCTACGGGAGAGGTCCAAGGCGGTGATTGTCTGCGGCGGTTGCGGATTCACCATCATGCCGGAGCAGATTTTTGCCATGCTGAGTGTCGATTACGGAATCATCGGCGAAGGGGAACGCTTTGGCCTGTTGGTCGAGGCCTTAAGCTGCAACCGAAATCCTGCGGAGATTCCCGGGATTCTGGGCACCGGAGGATCGGCGACACCACCTTCACCCTGGCCGGGGAAGGTCATCCGCAGATTTCCTGGAAAAGTTGAACACACCAATTTTTATGTGCAAAACGGCGGCATGCTCAATCTGCAAAGCAAACGCGGCTGTTCGTTTCGCTGCATCTACTGTCCCTACCCTCGTATCGAAGGAGGGACACACCGCTTGACAGATCCCGATGAGGTGGCGGCAACAGCTCTGCAACTCCAGGATGCTGGTGCTAAATATTTTTTCATCACCGATTCCGCCTTTAATTCCGATGTCGCGCATAGTCTGGCAGTGGCGAGGGCCCTGCAATCCGCCGGAGTTACGCTTCCCTGGGGAGCCTTTTTTGCCCCCATCAAACTGCCCGCAGATTATTTTAAGATTATGGCGGCAGCGGGTTGCAGGCATGTGGAATTCGGGAGCGAATCATTGTCCGATGCCATGCTCAAAGCGTACCGGAAACCCTTTCTCAGCCAGGATGTCTGTAATGCCCACAGACAGGCGCGGGATGCCGGGCTTCATGTCGCCCATTATCTTCTCCTCGGTGGTCCGGGCGAGTCGATGGCTACCGTTGTCGAAAGCCTGGAGGCCATCAAACAGCTCGACAAAGCTGTCTTTTTCTTTTTTATCGGTATCAGGATCTATCCCGGAACCAGCTTGTACGACATGGCCTTGGCCGAGAGGAAAATCAACGAGCAGACGGATCTCTTGCAACCCGTATTCTATGCACCCGATGCCATAGACCGGGAGACCATCGAAATCCTGGTCAGCCAGCAGGCAGAAGGGCGCAGTAACTGGGTGCTAGGTTCCGGTGGTGCTGACACCGCTAAGGTGGTCGACACCATGCACCGGCGTGGGTACACCGGGCCACTCTGGGAATATTTGGCACGGTAAAAAGCTCATAGTTACGGCAATGACAACGACTCTGCATAATTCCACTATCCGGAACCCCGATTTTCAGGCCCGGGGAAGCCGCTATTTTCCCGGCGGAAACTGTCAAATACTCGTACAATCTCAACATTTTACCTGGACATGAAACTATAACATGTGGTATTCGTTGCTTGATTTAAAAATACCTGCGCCTGGTGAAATACTGGCGCAGGTCGCAGTTACTGACGATTCACTATGGTTTTCCGG
>CAITZN010000152.1 GCA_903896915.1 uncultured bacterium | reverse complement strand
TCGACATGAGCGAATACATGGAAAAACATGCGGTCGCCCGGCTAATTGGGGCCCCTCCTGGCTATATCGGTTTTGATCAGGGCGGACTGCTGACCGATGCGATCCGTAAGCATCCATATTCAGTGCTTTTGCTCGACGAAATCGAAAAAGCGCACCCGGATGTTTTTTCCATTCTGCTCCAGGTTATGGATCACTCCACGCTCACCGACAACTCCGGCCGCCGTGCTGATTTTCGTAACGTCATCCTGATTATGACCACCAACGCGGGAGCTCGAGAAATGAGTGAACGCACCATCGGTTTTCTCGGAGACTCAAAGGGTAAGGAACAAAAAGCGATTAAGAATCTCTTTTCCCCGGAATTCCGTAACCGCCTTGACGCGACGATCAGCTTCGCTCCGCTGGAAATCGAGACGGTTGAAAAAGTGGTCGACAAAATCTTGAAGGAACTGCAACAGCAACTCATCGATAAAAAAGTGCAGATCTCGCTGACCCCCGCTGCTCGTTCCTGGTTGGCAAAGGAAGGATATGAACCAGCCTTTGGTGCACGGCCTCTACGTCGCCTGATGATGAAAGAAATCGGTGACATCCTCACCGAAGAGATACTTTTCGGCTCCCTCAACAAGGGCGGCAAAGTCAAGATAGGTCGAAAAAATAATAAAACTGTTTTCAACTACTTGTAAGTGCAAATACAAAACTGGAAGATCCGGGCACTGGACTTGACATCTGATATCAGGGGCAACCATCAAAGGGACAAGGCGTTAGCGCTGTCCTCATGTTCACCGACGTATTGATGCAACTCTATAACGATCCACTGCCCTATTTCACCAGTGATCTATTATCCGTTCCCCATGGCCTCTTCTGCTGTGGGGGAGGGATCAGCTCCGAACCTTTTGCCCCCTTCAATCTCAGCTACTCAGTTGGCGACCAGGCCAACCGAGTAGCTGAAAACCGCGCCCGCGCCAGAGCCGCTTTAGGGCTCACCAATCTAGTTTCCGTCAAACAGACCCACTCTGATCAAGTACTCGGAATTGAACAGCGGCACATTGCGACTGAGCTGGAGGGATATGACGCCATGATCTCGACGCTGCCGGGCACCGGCCTGCTGATTCAACAGGCCGATTGCCAAGCGATCCTGCTCTCAGCACCGCAACAGGGGGTTATTGCCGCAATCCACAGCGGCTGGCGGGGCAGCGTGCTCGATATCATCGGCAAGACAATCCGTCGCCTGCGGGAACACTATGCGGTGGACCCCGACAACTTGTTGGCCGTCATCAGTCCGTCACTCGGCCCCTGCTGCGCCGAGTTCATCAATTACCACAAGGAGCTGCCAACCTGGATGCACTCGTTCCAGGTACGGCCGCTCTTCTTTGATTTCTGGGCAATCAGCCGCCAGCAGCTGCTCAGGGCGGGATTACGCCAAGAACACATTGAGATAGCCTCCATCTGCACCTGCTGCAACCAGCAGTTCTTTTCCTATCGCCGAGCAACAAAAACAGGAAACGGGGTAACCGGTCGGAACGGTTCGATCATCGGTCTTCCTGAGCAGATGACGGGACGAGGCTAAAAACGATTAAGGAGGAACGGAAGGACTCTTGAAAAAATCGGGCGAAAGAGCGGAGCAAAAAGCTGAGTGGACACGACACGCATCTGTTCAAAACTCAAAATCACACACGAGTGGTGCATGGTCCGAATAGGTTACCGAAGGAATCTGGAAATGAACGACCTTGAGTTCCGGACTGTGGAGAATGAAATCAAGCTCTCGTTTGGGCGCCCGACTTGGGTGTGAAGGTTTTTTGTCGGGGTTGGCGCTGACCAGGCCGGTGGCGCCGAGAAAAAGTTCGAGTTCGCGCATCCCCCAGAGTACATTGAAATCACCTGCCAGAATTGTCGGACGGTCCACCTCCCGAATCAATTTGTACAAACGTTCAAGCTGATACTGTCGATTGCGGTAGGTTAGGGAAAGATGTACCAAAAAAATGGTCACTCGTTCGGTGCACACCTGAATAATCAACCGTTTCACACCCTCGTCAAAGTAATGAAAGCGGTGACTGATTATCGGCATTTTGGTGAGAACGGCATTGCCCTGAGTCCTGAGAAGCGGAATCTTCTGGGCCATCGAAGCCGAGCCATACTTAGTTTCGATCACATGGTGATACCCAAGCTGTTCAGCAATCATTTCCGCCTGACAGTGCTTGCCGGTACGAAAGGAACCGCCGTCCACCTCCACCAGTCCCATTATATCAGGCTGAACCGACTTGATAAACTCTAGAATTTTATCGAAATTTTGGCGAGATCGCCGCAAATAACCCGCATAGGGAAAGGGGAAATGAAAACGGCCGCCAATGCCGGCAGCGTAACGTATATTGTAGAGCAAGAACCGCAAACAGCATCCTCCTGACCCTCTAATTTCGGTGCCGTCGAAGGCCGAACACACCTTGCGGCTTACTGCTGAACGCCGGATTTACCCCGCCTCTGCCTCTGGCCTTGGTTTCGCCACCACCTTCCTGAGCTCCGCTCAGCTCCTGCGCCCCGTTCACGACTTCTAAGACCTCTGGCTTCTTCAGCGCGGCGACAAAACGCTCCGCCTTGACAGCCTCGACGCCTTGCGATTCGAGATAGAGGTCATAAAACCGGGAACAATCGTTATAATAACTCTTCTTCCTCAACCAGTGGGGATCGTTGCCCTGAGTTCGGGAATGATGGAAAGTCGAGAGATTCACCAGCAGGGTGGTCATGGATTCCTTGGCCATACGCTGCACGTTGAACGGCTCTCCGAAATACCGGTCGACATCTTCACGGATAGTGCGCTGCAGGGTGTTAAAACCCGGTCCCCGCACATTGGTTTCCGGTAAGTTGAAACGCTGACAGGCCCATGGCAACAAAAGAGCGGCCAGCAAAATAGACTCAGGAATTTTAACAGGTTCCGAGTCATCCACTCTGTTATGGAGGCGGTCCAGCACCGTAAAGATGCGCAAGAGATTCTGGCGGACCGTATCCCCGCTATCCCCCTGCATGCATTCTTCGTACAAAGGAAACAGCGCCGACCAGATAGATGAGCTTATGCAGAGTTCTGCCCAGGGGCGACTCGCACCGGATCGCAGGTCCTTGAGTATTTCGTCACGAATACGCGAAGGAGGGCAAAGATGCAGTTTATCCCGATGCTGCTGGAGAGCGGAAAAGGTTTCCGCCTCAATCGCAAAACCTGTCCTCGCGGCATGGCGGATAACCCGCATTATCCGGACCGGATCCCTGACAAACCGACGGTCCGGTTCACCGACCATACGGATGACGCCACGATTAAGATCCTGGACACCACCGATGTAGTCGATGATGGTATGATTTTCGATTTCGTAAAAGAGGGCGTTAATGGTGAGATCGCGCCGGAATGCATCGTCTTCCAGAGTACCGAAGGTGTTATTCGACGCCAACAACTGTTCATCGCTATTGATGTCGAATTCACTCCGCGAACGCAGGGTTGACACCTCGACGATTTTGTCGCCCCGAAAGAAAACCTGAACCAGGCGGAAACGACGACCAATGGTCCGGCTGTTGCGAAACAGCTGCCGCAGTTGGCCCGGCCGAGCATCAGTTGAAATATCGAAATCCTTCGGCGTGCGGCCAAGATAGAGATCCCGAACCCCTCCGCCCACCAGGTACCCCTTAAACCCGGCATCACGCAGACGATAGAGCACCTTAAGGGCTTCGCGGTCGAGTTGCTGTTCGCGTATAGGGTGGCCGGATTCAGGAATGACCGTGGCAGTAACCGTCGTTCCTTCTTCCTGGCTGAAAACCTGGGCCTGCGGTTCAACTGTCATAGGGCGCGCTTGATGTAAAAGGATAAAAACTCATCAGGGAGAAAATTATCCTCCCTATGGACTCAGGCTTGAGCAACCTTTTCCTTGTACACCGATTCCGCCGCCTGGACAAACCGGTTGAAGATCTCCTGAACGGAGAGAATCTCCTTCATTTTAAAGGTATTGGCTCCGGAAAAGACCAGCCCGTTTTCCACATCGCCTTTCAGGGAGGCTGTAAGCCGCTCGCTGATGCAATATTTATAGTTGCATTTCTTCAGGCATTTAAAACGACACTTTTCGGACGAAATATCGTCTCCTCGTAACATTTTTTCGACAAAAGGGGTCTTGATGGCACGACCCGGCATACCGACCGGCGAGCTTACCAGGACGATATCCTCCTCTCTGGCCTTGAGGAAGGTATCCTTAAACTCCTGCGACACGGAACATTCTTTGCTTAAAACGAAACGAGAGGCTATCTGCACGCCATCGGCACCGTACTTGTCCATCATTTCAGCCATCTCAAAACCGTCAGTAATGCCGCCAGCTGCAATCAGGGGAACCTTGGATATCACTTTACGGATGGAAGGAAAGAGGTCACGCAGTGAAATCTCAGTCCCCAGATGGCCTCCGGCCTCAGCCGCCTCGACAATGACCGCGGCAGCCCCGAGCTTTTCAGCCAAAGTGGCCAAACCCGGTGAAGAAACAATCGAGACAATAGGAATATTATGCGTTTTTCCAATCTTGAAAATATCTCTGGAAAAACCGGCCCCCGTGATGATCATGTCAGCCCCTGCTTCAACAGAGGCCATAACCAGCTCATAGAAATCCTTCATAGCATACATGATGTTCACAGCTATGATTCCCTTGGTGGCTTTTTTGGCCTTGCGAATATCCTCTTGCAGTTCCGGCACAGGAATTCCGGAGCCGCCGATAGTGCCGATACCGCCGCATTCAGCTACCGGTATGGCCAGAGCAGAGGTGGAAACCCGGATGGACATGCCACCCTGGATAATGGGAATTTTTGCTATGAGTGAGCCTATTTTTAATTCTGGCAGTTTCATTCAAACCTCTTGGTCAATTTGTTACAGTGCAAACGAAAAACATCGGGGGGAACACTCCCTGCCCCAAAAAAGATATGCATGATTGGAACATGAAACAATTCCGAGCTCCGGTGCGTTTGTCAAGCATGGTGGCCAGCCCCGAAAAACAAGGGGCCAAATTAAATAAACATAAAGACTATTCTACCACAAAAAAGCCACAT
>CAITZN010000151.1 GCA_903896915.1 uncultured bacterium | reverse complement strand
TTTCCTCTTGGGGATGGAAGCGCAGGTTTTCCAGCATGAGGATCTCGCCGTCCTTCATGTCATCGACCAGAGACGCGACCTCCGAACCAATACAGTCAGGGGCGAGTGGTACCGGCCGGCCAATCAGTTGGGCGGTATAGGCGGCCACGGGCGCTAAAGAATATTTCTCGATCCGCTGCCCTTTTGGCCGTCCCATATGGGTACAGATGATCACCCGTGCTTTTTGGTCGACCAGATACTGCAGGGTGGGGAGGATGGTTCTGATCCGCAGGTCGTCGGTGATCTCGCCCGTTTCACTCATGGGGACATTGAAATCCACCCGTACCAATGCCTTTTTGCCGGCCAGGTTTATGTCTCGTAATGTTTTCATGGATTCCCTCCTCTGGAGTCGTTGAGATTCCTGCACAGTAGCAGGGCATCTTCAATCGGTTGGCAATAGTATTTTGTCCGAATCCCCACCTGTTGAAAACCTGCCTTCATATAAAGGTGTCGTGCCTCCTCATTGGAGCAACGAACCTCAAGAAAACAAGTCTCATAGCCTTTTTCGGAAAAAAAGTGCAAGGCGTGATGCAATAAAGTGCTGCCGATTCCCTGGCGTTTCCGATCCCTGGCAACGGCCAGCCGGAGCAGTTCACTTTCCGGTGCGCAGGTTCTAAAAAAAGCATAGCCGCAGAC
Organism: uncultured bacterium; assembly: GCA_903896915.1. Taxonomy (GTDB): domain Bacteria; phylum Desulfobacterota; class Desulfobulbia; order Desulfobulbales; family Desulfobulbaceae; genus Desulfobulbus. The sequence continues at coordinate 2,567 of CAITZN010000151.1, read as the reverse complement.
TTGTTGAGGGCCCTCCTCTGCCACAAAGGCCACTCCGTTGACCGCGTCCATTTCTGCCAGGAGTTGCTCTTCGCTCCACGGATCGATCATGGACTCATGCTCGATGCGCTGCACTCCCGAAAGATCGGGGGGCTGCATTGATCGGATAATCACACCATGCGTTCAGCCACGGAGGCCGTCAGCTCCCCGAGCATATTGGTGTAACTACCAAGTTCGTTGTCATACCAGCCGTAAATAACCGCCTGGGTGAGCGGCACTTCAAGGATGGGCGGGGTGGAGCCGGCTTCAAATTTATAATTTTTAAGATTTTGCAGGTTGACCCTAATGGAGGCAGTTCGCGTGTGGGTTTCCGTGGATTCGATAACTACTGCGGCCTTGGGCATGCCGAGGATATCGGAAGAAACATTCTGTTCCGTTGAATAGATCAGGTACGGACTGGTCTTGGCGTATTCTTCATAGATCGAATTGAGCAGGGTTCGCTTGATCGGATTATCCAGCTCGTCCTGGAGGTTAAGCACCAGAACGATCAAAGAACCGGATGAGGTTGGGATGCGCACGGACTCGGCGATGAATCCGATAGATTTCATTTCCGGGATAACGAGTCCCAGAGCCTTGGCAGCACCGGTGGTCGTCAGGATGATATTGTTGAGAATGGAGCGGTTCTTGCGCAGATCCGTCGCTCCGGCGCCCGGCAACCGGTCGAGTACCTGCTGGCTGCCGGTGGCAGCGTGCACTGTGACCATGGAGGCGGAGAGCATTCTGCCTGCCCCAAAATGGTCGAGCAGCGGCTTGATCATATAGGAGAGGCAGGTGGTGGTGCATGAGGCTGCGGAAATGATGTTGTGCCGGGCCGGATCGTAATCGTCGTCATTGATGCCCATCACAGTGGTCACCGCATCCTCTGGCATCTCAAGTCCCTTGGCTTGGATCTTGAATGGAGCGGAGACCATAACCTTCTCGGCACCGGCCTGTAGATGCCCGCGCACCGAGCCTTTGCCCTCAGAGGCGTCTGCAGTTGGGTCCTTGAATGCGCCGGTGGTATCCACCACCAGCCGTACCTGATTACCCTGCCAATCAATATCCTTGGGATTTCTCGCCTTACGGAGAAAGGTTATCGGGACACCGTTGATGGTCATGGTGCCGGCAGCCTCGTTCAGGTTTTCAATCACCCGCCCGCCCTTGTGGCCATGGAGGTACAGGCTGAGTCGACCGTAAGTAGAATCCTTCTCAATGGAAGCGGCGATGTCTTCAAGTCCTGAGCCGACATTTCTTCCAAGATTGACGATAATTTCAGAAAAAAACTGGCGGGAGACATGGTGCCACAGCGATAATTTGCCAATGCGTCCAAGGCCATTGAGTCCGAGTTTCATCAGGAATTTCTCCTTTACGGTTGGATTATGGGTGGGAAAGTTGTTATATGCCGAAAAGTCGGAAGCATTGGGCTCCCGACCTTCAGCAGGGAAGGAACAGTAATTCTTATAAGAATAGCACTTTTGTAGCAAAAAAAAAACAGGGCTGAAAGCATAACCTGATTGGTAGCTTAAAAAGCCCTCCCTGCCACGCTACCTTACTATCTATACGCCTTCCCAAGAATGTTGTAAAGAGGGACGGCTTGAGCATGTAGTCCCCCCATAACGCAGGGCGTCAGCTCTATGTGCCATCTTTTTGCTTGTCACAATGGTGTTGGAAATTTTCTTTTACACCAGGCAACGGCGAGAAAAGTGCCGTTCCTAGTTAATTAGAGGGATGCCCTGAACTGGCCATTACGTAAATATTTATTATGCTATAAGCTGTGGATAGCTTCGATATGAACGACAAAAAAGCGGTTGTTTTGTTAAGCGGTGGCCTTGACTCCACCACGGTGCTGGCCATTGCCAAACTCCAGGGATTCACCTGCAATTGTCTTAGTTTTCAATACGGCCAACGTCAGGCCATTGAAGTGGAGCGTGCCCGTCGTATCTGCAAGCATTACGCTGTTGAACGACATCTTGTGCTCCGGGTCGATCTCGATGCTATAGGCGGCTCGGCCCTGACTACCGAACTAGAGGTCCCCAAGGACCGCCCTTTCTCTGTCATGGATACCGAGATTCCGATCACCTATGTCCCCGGTCGGAACATCCTTTTTCTCGCCCACGCCCTGTCTTGGGCCGAGGTGTTGGGGGCTGCCGATATTTTTTTGGGTATCAATGCGGTTGATTACAGCGGATATCCGGACTGCAGGCCGGAATTTCTGCAAGCTTTCGAGCAGATGGCCAATTTGGGCACCAAGGCGGGGGTGACGGGTAGGCCCTTTCGTTTCCATGCGCCGCTTCTGCAGATGAGTAAAAAAGAAATTATTCTTCAGGGAAAAGAGTTGGGAGTGGACTATAGCCTGACCCACAGCTGTTATGATCCTAAGGGAGATTTAGCCTGTGGCCGTTGTGACGCCTGCAGGTTACGATTGCAAGGATTTCGCGATGCCGGGCTCATCGACCCGGCGGGGTATGTGGCAGAGGATATCCGCCCGTAGCTTGCTCTGGTTCAACCCAGCAGGGTGTGCCTAATCTCGCCGCCGACCATGGTGAGTG
>CAITZN010000150.1 GCA_903896915.1 uncultured bacterium | reverse complement strand
TCTGGTCTACGGGTAAGCAAAGCGCGTAGCCGTGCTTCAGGCTGAGTAGCTTCCGGTACACCAGAGGCGGTGCAAGCTGGTGAAGAATAAGTCACTTTTTTTTGCGACTATTAAATCGTGACATGACAGTTGTATTCTCTGTTGCGGGAGTTTTACGCACTATTGTGGTGGGTGCAATATGTGTTAATATAGATGTCGCATGAAACAGGGAGAAAAACAATGGGATATTCGAGAGCAGTAAAGGTGAGTGTATTGAAACAAGTCTTGCCACCTGCAAGTAAAAGCATCAGTATGGTGAGCCAGGATGTGGGTATAGATGATCAGACTATCAGGAATTGGATAAAGCAATTGGAAGCAGGTACTTTGTCGGGAATAGAGGAGAGTAGCCCTCGATATCTAACAGTGAAAGAAAAGTATCAACTTATAAAGGAGGCGGCAAGTATAGGAGAAGACGATAGAGGAAGCTTCCTGCGTGAGCGAGGGCTGCATTCAGAACATCTAACCTTATGGGATCAGGAATTGAGAGAACTCATGGATAAAAAAAGCGATAAAAAAGAGCAAGAGCTTAAAGTCTTGAAAAAAAAGGTTATAGAACTGGAAAAAGACTTGCAGCGAAAAGAAAAAGCGTTGGCTGAAACAGTGGCGCTGTTGGTTCTAAAAAAAAAGTTGGGCGACCTTATGAAGGAGCACGAGGGCGTATGATTCTTGAAGAACACAAGGATGAGATAATCCCCTTGATAGACGAGGCACATCAACATGGTGCACGGTATTCGAAGGCGTGCAACGTTGTTGGCATTTCACACCGAACCCTGCAGCGTTGGAAGTCAGGTGAGAGAAAAGATAAAAGGAAGGGGTCAGCAAAGCGAGTGGTAAGAAAGCTGTCGGCAGCAACAAGACAGGAAGTCATAGCCGCATGTAATAGTCCGCGCTTTTGCGACCATAATCCGCATAAGATTGTTCCGTTGCTGCTGAATGAAGGGCGATATATAGCGTCAGTGCGGACTTTTTACCGAGTCTTGAAGGAAGAGAATTTATTGCATCATCGAGGTAATACGAGAGTGAGAAAGAAAAGATCAAAACCGCCGGAAAGAAAAGCAACAAAGTCAAACCAAGTGTGGTGTTGGGATATTACATGGATGCCTCGTAATATAAGAGGTTTATTTTATTACGCTTATGTTATTACTGATATTTTTGACAAGAGTATTGTTGGTTGGGCAGTGCACGAAAGAGAAAGTGATGCGCACAGCCGGGAGCTGTTTGACTGTACACTCAATGGAAAGCACATCGCCCTCAAAGCATTACATGCTGACAATGGCGGCCCCATGAAGGGTGTCAGTCTTATGGCATTACTCAGAGATCTGAAAGTAGAGGTTTCGCATAACCGGCCGCGTACCAGTAACGACAACCCATTTATTGAATCGCTGTTCAAGACGCTGAAGTATCAGGTGACTTATCCTCTCCAATTCAGCGACATAGGGCATGCCAGAGACTGGATGGCATCGTTTGTCAACTGGTACAATACAGAACACTTGCATTCAGCAATAGGGTACGTTACGCCAGAACAAATGCGCAACAACCAGGCTCCAGCTATCTTTGAGAAAAGAAACGAAACAATGAAAAAAGCTCAGGCAGAAAACCCGGAACGATGGGGTTCGCGAAAGGCAAAGTGGTGGGGGGCGCCAAAAGAAGTCGTGCTCAACAAAGAATATAGTAATGACTTTATTTCTAAGCAGTTAATAACTTCTGTTCAATAATGTGGCAGCAACTATTTTTTTTCATTGCACCGATAGAATGCGGTGGATGCGTAGCGAAGCGGAGTTTCCACCGCATTCTATCGGTTACATTCTCTGCTCTGGAGCAGAGAAAAATTACAGCAGACAAAAAACTATCAATAATCAGTTGTGCAAGAGCAGCCTAAATCGCGCTGATTTTTTTTAAAAAAAAGCGACAAATATGTTGACATAAAGCGACAATGAACTGTTTGGGAATGCACACCAATGCGCCTCACCAGCTCCCAGGGAAACTGTTGCTCGTCGAGAAATTCTGCCTGCTTAAGATC
>CAITZN010000149.1 GCA_903896915.1 uncultured bacterium | reverse complement strand
GTATATCAGGCGCGACCCTCATTCTCTTGTTTGCAGGTATTCGTTGCTACCTGCGCGACATGCAAGAATCTCTTGCCTTGGCCGAAGCAGCCTCTACGGCCAAATCACAATTTCTTGCCAACATGAGCCACGAGATTCGCACACCGATGAATGCCATCATTGGTATGTCCTATCTGGTTCTCCAGAGTGATCTCACGGCCAATCAGCGAGAGCAGATCACCTACCTCCACACAGGGGCCGAATCTCTTCTGGGTATAATCAATGAAATTTTGGATTTTTCCAAAGTTGAAGCCGGTAAAATAACATTGGAGCAGGAACCTTTCGTTCTCAGAGATACTCTGACTGAGGTCATACATTTGTTCCAGCCGAAACTAGAGGAGAAAAATCTAAGTTTTCACTATACTGCGCAAGATTCGATAGTTACACATGATGCGGCTCTGCTCATAGGTGATGCGTTACGACTGCGACAGGTACTCATCAATCTGCTCTCCAATGCCATAAAATTTACAGAAAAAGGTTTTGTACGCTTTGATGTATCCTCTACCAGTGCAGAGGATACAATCCGGGTCATCTTTACCGTAGAAGATAGCGGCATAGGGATGAGCAGTGAGCAGATGTCCCGGCTTTTCACGGAATTCTCTCAAGCCGACGCCTCCACTACCCGCAAATACGGGGGCTCAGGGTTGGGGATGGCGATAGCCTCGAGGCTGGTCTCCCTCATGGGTGGACAAATCAATGTCGAGAGTCAACCTGGTCGGGGGAGCTGTTTTACGGTGGAGATTCCTTTTAAAAGGGCACCAATAGAGCGAAGCTCACGCAGGGGAAGTCGACAAAGAATCGAGTATCACAATGCACTCCGGGGTACGCGCGTACTGCTAGTCGAGGACAATCCCGTCAACCGCCTTCTGGCAATTGAATTGCTGGCAATGCAAGGGGTGGTAACCGACGTTGCCGAGAATGGTGAAGAGGCGTTGCAAAAACTCCAAAGCCTCCCGCCGGATACCTTTGGCGCAGTGTTGATGGATTTGCAGATGCCGGTGCTGGATGGTTATGCAACCGCTACAATCATTCGGGCCGATCCGAAATTTGACGCGCTTCCCATCATAGCATTAAGCGCTCATGTCATGAGTTTTGAACAAGATCGTTGTATTCAAATTGGGATGAACGGCTATATCAACAAGCCTTTTAATCCAGAGCATCTGTGGCATACCCTTCTGCGTGCTATAGGGAAGGATGAACCGCCCCAGGCTCTTCCATCTTTAGAACCCGTGCAGACCGGTCGGGAAATTGATGTCATCGGTGTGAATTTTTGCGAGGGCATAACAAGAGCAGGCGGAGACCACAATCTTTACCAGAAGGTGCTTGAAGATGTGCTGGAAAATTTTACATCGGGCTGTGAAGAGCTCCTAGCATGCGCTAAAGAGGGGGATAGCCAGCGAGGTCACGCCCATGCCCATAAGCTTCGGGGAGTGTTCGGTGCCATCGGTGCGCAAGAGATGCAGGACGCCATGGCATCTATCGAGGAGACTTTCAAAATCGGTGCTGATCCCAGCCCGCAAATTCTAACCCTTTTGGAACCTTACTCCACCCTTATGGAGGCACTAGCCAGGTATGTTGCTATTGGCACTACTGCAAAACCAGAAAAGAACGTGTCTGTAAATGGCGGACCGGTGGTGGATAAGGACTGGCTTGAAGCATTTACTGCCCACCTGGGCATAGGGGATTTTATAGCCGTTGAATTATGGGAGACCCACAAACATTTGATGGGAGATCATTTTTCCCCAGCTGATCTAGAACAGATCAGCAGAGCGCTCCAGCAGTTTGATTTTGCCCGTGCACTTGAATATTTCACTATCAAAACTGACCGCTCTACATGAGGAAACATGAAAGGATGGCAAGAAATAGAGAGACTGAATAGTCTCCCGGATCGACCGGCTTCAAGGCTTGCTGACGATTATTTTAATACAAAAATAGTCCTGAATAAAGATAGGGGCACTCTATGAAAAGATTTTGCACTGTTATGATAATGTCGCTGCTGTTGATATCAACCGCCATTGCTTCCGTCGGTGATTTATTTGTTATCGGCGTTGCCCCGCACACTAGTCCCCGCGTGATCCTGGAAATGTATGCACCTTTGCGTCAGTACCTGGAGGAGACCCTCGGCATGCCGGTCGATGTTGTGACCGCACCCAATTTTGACATATTTGCTCAGCGAGGCCTGGCACAAGAATTCGACATTGCCATTACCACCGGCCATCAAGCCCGTCTCTTTCAAAAGGACGCACATTACACCCCGCTTCTGACCTACAAGGCTGACTTCAAGGCGGTAGCTCTGGTACTGGATAAGGGGACGATACGAGAACCAACCGACCTGAGAGGAAAAGATGTTCTCGGATTAAGCGCTGCCTCATTGGTTACCCTGTGGGGACAGCACTGGCTCGCTGACAACAAGGTGACCCCTAAATCGATCAGGTATATCAGCGCATCGGACAGCGTCGCCCAGTTGGTCATTTCAGGAGATGCCGCCGCAGGATTTACATCGCTGGCTAATTATCAAAAACTTAATCCGGAGGTGCGTGATCAGTTGCGGATTCTTGTAGAGAGCAAGTCCATGGCGGGACGAGTGTACATGCTCAACGGCCGCCGGACTTCCATGCAAAAAAAGATTAACGACGCGCTCTGGGCCTTTGCCGCGACGTCGGAGGCAAGGAAATATTTTGAGAACAACAAACTCGAAGGGTATCGACCTCTCAAACCTGCCGAGATGGAAGATATGGACATATACGTTGATGAAACAAGAAAATTGATCGGCAACTGAAATGAAACGAATGCCCCCCTGGAAGACTGTTCGTGGCCGCCTTCTTATTCTGGCTATCGGAGTTGAAGCTCTGATGCTGACCATTTTAATCATAAACAGCACTCGTCTTTTGCATAGTGCTATGGCCGACCAGGTTCAGGCACAAGCTCAACAATTCAGCCCAGTGCTGATTGCGGCTCTAACTGCGCCACTCGCTGCACGAGATTATGCGACGATGCAGGCAGTTGTCGACGAAAGCCAGGCAAAGGGCAGTCTCGATTATATCGTGGTCGTGGACCGTTACGGCCATCGTCTCGCCGCAAACGGCTGGTCTGCAGACATGCCGCTACCGGAACCGAGCAAGGAATTTTCTTTGTTTGAGAACGATAAAGCCCCCCGTTATGATGTAATCGTGCCCATAGCTTTCCAGCAGCAATCACTGGGAGAGCTCCATTTCGGTATTAACCTTTCTCAAATTGTTCATGCCAGGAAAACGTTATTTATTCAGGGCGTAGGTATAGCCGCCATCGAAATTCTCCTTTCCTCTCTGCTCTTGCTGTTCTTAGGTTTCTGGTTAACCCGGCACATGAAAGCGCTCACGCTGGCCAGCTTGGAGGTGGCTTCCGGCAACTTGTCACCCTCGCATGTTCCTGAAGGGAACGATGATGTTGGTAGATTGGGGGCTGCATTTAATATCATGTCCCGGGTTATTGCGGAACGGGTTAACGAACTGACCGCTGCCAAGGAGGCAGCCGAGGCAAGTGAAGAGCAACTGCGCAGCATCACCCATTCCGCCAATGACGCCATCCTGATGATCGATCCTCTGGGCGCCATCTCCTATTGGAATCCTGCGGCTGAGCAGATTCTGGGGTACCAGTCCGAGGAAGCTCTTGGACAGGATCTCCACAACCTGATAGTTCCCGAACGCTATCGTTCCGCGTATAGCGTGGGATTCCCTGAGTTCCTACGCACAGGCCAAGGCAATGCCGTAGGCAAAACACAAGAATTATTCGCCAAACGGAAAGATAACCAGGAGATTGCCATATCCTTATCTCTGTCGTCGGTCTTTCTCTATGGTGCCTGGCATGCGGTGGGAATTGTGCGCGATATCACCGAGCGCAAACAATATGAACATAAACTTGAACAGGCTCGCGAAAAAGCGGAAGCCGCAAACCATGCCAAGACTGAATTCCTTGCCAACATGAGTCATGAGATCCGCACACCAATGAATGCCATCATTGGGATGTCGTACCTCGCGCTCCAGAGCGATCTTGCGCCCAATCAGAGAGAGCAGCTCACGTATCTCCACAACGCAGCCGAATCACTTTTGGCTATCATCAACGATATTTTGGATTTTTCCAAAGTCGAAGCGGGAAAGATGACGCTGGAGCGAGTTCCTTTCGTGCTCAGAGATACAGTGCACGAGTGTATACAGCTGTTGAAGCCAACAGCGGACGTGAAATCACTGACGTTTCAATATGAGGATCAGGATGCAGTGTTGGCGTTGGATGCACCATTGCTTCTTGGTGATGCGCTGCGCCTGCGACAGGTCTTGACCAATCTATTCTCCAATGCCGTGAAGTTTACCAAAAAAGGATTTGTCCGACTTGGTGTTACTTCTTCCATCATGGATAACACCACCCGCGTTGTCTTTACCATAGAAGACAGCGGCATAGGAATGAGCGATGAACAGATCGCACAACTTTTTGAAAAGTTTATGCAAGCTGATGCTTCCATAACTCGAGAATATGGGGGTACGGGGCTTGGCATGGCGATCACGGGTAAACTCGTGGCTCTCATGGGAGGAAAGATCGCAGTGAAGAGTCAGCTAGGACAAGGAAGCTGTGTTACGGTGGAGATCCCTTTTGACAGAGCACTCGTTGGTGGTGGTGCACTCAGGGAACGCCGAAAAAGCTCGGAAAATTTTGACGAACTCCAGGGGGTACGGGTTCTCCTGGTGGAGGATCACCCTGTTAATCGTAAGGTGGCAGCCATAGCGCTAATAAGAGCAGGAGTGGTAGTAGACATTGCCGAGAATGGCGAACTGGCAGTAAAGAGCCTCCAGAGCCTCCCGCCTGAAACCTATGGGGCTGTGCTGATGGATCTGCAGATGCCGGTTATGGACGGTTACAAAGCCACGGAGATCATCCGGAAAGACAAGAGGTTTGATCTGCTTCCCATCATCGCTCTGAGCACTCGGGTAATGACTTTTGAAAAAGAAAAGTGCTTCCAGGTCGGCATGAACGGCTTCGTTAACGTACCCTTTAATCCAATAAATCTGTGGCAGACCCTCTTACGCGCAATCAGGAAAAACACCCCTTATTTTGTTGTAAGAAATGCTTCGGAACCAATAATACATGAATCCATGCAAATCAATTCCGAGATGGTAATCCAGGAATTAAATGTGTATGAAGGGCTGAAGATCGGGGCTCTAGAGTCTGAGCCGAAGGCGTCGCAGGACAAAAGCACAAACGCGGATGAGGCATGGCTTGAAGCGTTTGTCGCCCATCTCCGCAAAGGGGATTTTATTGCTGTTGAATTATGGGAGAACAACAAACACATGCTGGGAAATCGCTTTTCGCCTGCGGATCTGATGCAAATAAGCAAAGCGCTCCAGCAGTTTGATTTTACCCGTGCTCTTGAATATTTTAACACCGGAACTGACCGATGAAACCACTTATCCTGATTGTCGATGACACCCCGGCTAACCTTAGTCTTCTGGCTAATCTCCTTAAACCCTCTTACGATATCCGGGTAGCCAACAATGGTGCCAAGGCTATCGAACTCGCCCAGATCGAGCCGTTGCCAGATGCCATTCTGCTGGATGTAATGATGCCGAATGTCGATGGGTGGACGGTTTGCGAAAAACTTAAAGCCATCAAAGCTACCACCCATATTCCCATCCTTTTTCTGACAGCAAAAAACAGCCTCCAGGATGAAGAACACGGACTCAACCTCGGAGCGGTTGATTTCATATCCAAGCCGATTAGTCCACCCATCGTACTGGCGCGCCTACGTACCCATCTGCAAAACCGAGAATATCAGAAACTTCTTGAAGATAAAGCCGGATGGCTGGAAATGGAGGTACAAAAGAAACTCTCAATGATCAATAGACTGCAAGAGGCCTCCATTACGGTTATGGTGTCTCTTGCAGAGTTTAGAGATGAATGTACGGGGTGGCACATCAAAAGAACACAAGAGTTCGTTAAAGCGCTTGCGCAGGAACTTGCAACACTTCACATATTTAAAAATATTCTAACTCCAGACCATATAGAAAAGCTCTTCAAGTCGGCCCCTCTGCATGATATAGGCAAAATTGCCATACCCGATCATATACTGCTGAAACCAGCTAAACTGACTGTTGATGAATTTGAAGTAATGAAAAGCCACGCAAAAAAAGGCGCGGATATGCTTGGAAAAGCTCAACAATATACATCAGATGATAGTGGATATTTTCAGGCCGCTATAGAGATTGCTCATTATCATCATGAAAAGTGGGATGGCAGTGGATATCCAGCCAATCTTGTTGGTGAGGCAATCCCTCTTGCGGCTCGAATCATGGCTATTGCCGATGTCTATGATGCCCTCACCTCTGCCAGGCCCTACAAGTATCCTTTCAGTCATGAGGTCGCTTATGACATGATTTTGGATGGTTCAGGAACGCACTTTGACCCGGCAGTGGTCTCGGCCTTTGTGAAGTGCAGATCCCGCTTTGTGGAGATTGCATCGACCTGGAAAGACGGCCCGAAATAAAAAAAGGTGTATTGCTTCGTCCAACTTCCTGGGTTGCCGATCCCCAGAAAGTTGGACAAGTCGCACGGCTGGTCAGGATTTACTTATAGGAGTACTTGAAGGTGAACTGGCGTTTGGTGCCGTCAGCCAGTTTAGTGCCCACCTGAAACTGATAGTCGCCCTTGGTCGGTAGGGTGACATCGGCCCCGAAATGGCTGCTCGCTCCCGCGCCCATGCCCATCAGCGGAATAGCTTCCCCCGCCTTGCCGGTCTTCGGATCAATGATCTTCACCGCCACGCTGCCCTGCTCAATGGCGGTGCCGGTCTTGGCATCGGCGAACTTAATCATAAAGTGATGCGTCGTTTTTTGGCCCATCTGCGCCATCATTGCGCCAACATCATTGAGATGGGCCATGCCTTTGACGCCTTCAACCGTTTCCTCGCCCAGCATGATGGTTTGGGTACGTTGTTTCATCGGCATTGAACCGTGATCGCCATGCTGTTCCATCATGGCATGGCCGCTGTGGTCGGCAGGGGATTGGGCCAGAGTGGTACCCGCTGGCAGGATCAGAAAGGAAAGGGCGGCATAAACAATAAGTGATCGTTTCATAGCAAGTTCTCCTTGGGTGCATCCTCAAGATGAGGAGGGTCGGTTTTGGTTGTTTTCGTGTAACGGTTCTTCTGAACTGGCGACTGGGCTGCGATCAAGCCGCCGGCCGCGCCAGAGGTAAAATAGAACCGGGTAGACCAGCAGTTCCATGAGCCCTGAGGTGACCACGCCGCCGACCATTGGGGCAGCAATGCGCTTCATCACATCAGCTCCGGCGCCGTGGCTCCACATAATGGGGATAAGACCGGCGATGATGACCGCGATGGTCATGATTTTTGGGCGGATACGTTTGACTGCGCCATGATGGATGGCCTGAACCAGGTCGCCGCGCGTCT
>CAITZN010000148.1 GCA_903896915.1 uncultured bacterium | reverse complement strand
TCTACAAAAGAAGCGGCTCATTTCATTTGGAGTCTTGGGTTGCGGGCGCTCAGCCCGCTCTAGATTTTCCTCAGGCTTTCAGCGAGGCCATCTCAATCACAAAACGCTACTCCACGTCTCTTTTCAGCATACGCTCATATGCTTTATCGATATCTTGGATTTTAATCATTTCGATATCGGAAGTGATGCCATGCTCGCCGCAGAAATCGAGCATCTCCTGGGTTTCAGCGATGCCACCAATGAGTGAACCCGCCACCGACTTACGCCCCATGATCATTGGAACCGTGTTTAAGACTGGTTCCAGCCCACCCAAATACCCAACCAGCACCAGCGTGCCGTTCAATGAAAGCGTAGGCAGATACGGGTTGAGATCATGGACATAAGGCACGGTATCGACGATCAAATCAAATGTGCCCTTGACGGCTTTCATTTGCGCTTTATCAGTGGAGAGCACAATTGTCTCAGCGCCCAGACGACGAGCATCGGCTTCTTTACCCGGCGAACGGGTAAACAGCGTCACATGAGCGCCCAGCGCATTTGCCAGTTTTAGTGCCATGTGCCCGAGGCCACCAAGACCGATAACCGCCACCTTGCTGCCCTTGCCAACTTTCCAATGACGCAATGGCGACCAGGTCGTAATCCCGGCGCACAATAATGGCGCAGCCCCTTTGAGATCCAACCCTGCCGGAATTTTCAGCACGAATTTATCCGACGCGACAATTCTTTCAGAGTATCCGCCAAAAGTCGGCATCTTGTCATGACGATCAAGCGCGTTATAAGTGAGTGTCGGAAACTCTACGCAATACTGTTCCAATCCATGGTCACAGGCGTCACAATGCTGGCACGAATCAACCATGCAACCGACCCCTACATGGTCTCCTGGTTTGAACCTGGTGACATCCGTGCCGATGCTGATCACCCTACCAATAATTTCATGGCCGGGAACCATCGGGTATATACTGTTGCCCCAGTCGTTGCGGGCGCTATGTAGATCGGAATGACATACGCCACAAAAAAGAATTTCGATCACCACATCGTCAGGGCGTGGAATGCGACGCTCGAAACGAAACGGAGCCAAGTCGTCCTTCGCGGATTGCGCTGCATAACCGAGTACGTTCATTGTCATCGTCATTCCTCCATTCAAGTTTTTGATTATTTGTCATTATCCATTTGACCATAGGCATTGTTTGTAGAACTGGCAAATCTATTGCTGTGCATCTTTGATGCGGAGGTCTTGATGGAACTGAAACGTATGACCAGTTCGATCATAGTCAGGTGACATAATGAAATACACGCTTATGATATAATACTGACTACATAATTTATGACTTTTGAGGCTGTTCTTAAGCTGAGATCAACGGAGACATTTTATGAGCAAATTATTTTCACCTTTTGAGTTGCGATCCATTACCTTCCGCAATCGGATTTTCGTATCCCCAATGTGTCAGTATTCCAGCCATGACGGGTTGGCCAACGCCTGGCATTTGGTCCATCTAGGTAGTCGTGCTGTAGGGGGCGCTGGATTAGTAATGGTCGAGGCAACCGCGGTCAGTCCAGAAGGCCGTATAAGCCCCGATGATTGCGGCCTTTGGAGTGAATCACACGTTGAGGCCTTTGCCCCCATTGTTAGCTTCATCACCGAACAAGGCGCTGTGCCTGGGGTGCAATTGGCCCATGCTGGTCGCAAAGGATCCTGTGCAGTTCCATGGCAGGGTGGCGCTCCTTTAGATGTTACGTCTGGGGGATGGCAGCCACTTGCCCCTAGTCCTATCCCATTCGATACAGGGCATCCTCTGCCCCATGCAGTGACTTTAGAGGAAATGGATCTGATCGAGGCCCAGTTCCGGGCTAGTGCTCGCCGGTCATTGGCCGCCGGTTTCAAGGTAGTTGAGGTGCATATGGCTCATGGCTACCTTCTTCACGAGTTTCTTTCTCCTCTGGTTAATCAACGTTTAGATAATTATGGTGGCAGCCTGGAGAACAGGCTGCGTTTCCCATTACGTGTGGTTGAGGCGGTGCGTGCGGAATGGCCTGAGGAATTGCCGTTATTGGTTCGTATTTCTGCGACAGATTGGGCTCCAGGCGGATGGGATATAGACCAGTCAATCATTTTAGCTCGACTACTCAAGGAAAAGGGTGTGGACCTTATTGATTGTTCCTCAGGTTTTGCCATACCTAATGAAAAGGTGCCATTCGGGCCTGGCTTTCAGGTGCCTTTTGCAGCAAAGGTACGTGCCGAAGCAGGGATTGCCAGTGGAGCGGTTGGATTCATTATTGAACCAGCACAGGCAGAGCAGATAGTGGCCACCGGTCAAGCGGATGCGGTGTTTCTTGCCCGACAGATGCTTCGCGATCCTTACTGGCCGCTTCATGCAGCAAAAGCATTACATGTTGATGTGCCTTGGCCCAATCAATATTTGCGAGCCAAATAAGGATCAAGAAGCATCTCTGGAGAAAACAGAATCTTCTGTGGATGTTTTCGCCCCCGCGACTATCTCTCTCGCTGCTAGGCGTCTTTATCGGTTGCAAAGTTACAACTGAGAGCCTTGTGGGTGCTGTTATAGATCGTCAATCGTCATAAAATCAAAGGGTGTCCGTCATGAGCAATGCGTCAATCGTTGAAGTGTTTTTTGACTATATTTGACCTTGGTGTTACCTCGGTGCCGTGCGTACTGATCGGTTGCAACAGGAGTATGGAATTGAACTGCGTTGGACTGTATTTCCGCTCCACCCTGAGACACCGGAGCAAGGAATCGAACTGACCGAGTTATTTGCCGGAAAGGAAGAACAGATCAAGACTATGCAATCTAAATTGGTCCACCAGGCAGCTCTTGCAGGTCTACTGCTCACGGAACGAACCCGTAGTTACAACAGCCTGCGCGCTCAGGAACTGGGCAAATGGGCGGAACAACAAGGCCAGGGTGATAATTACAGGTGCGCTGTTTACCATGCGTATTTTGTTGAAGGCATAAACATCTCACTGGTTGATGAGTTGGTTCAGATTGCTCAATCTGTTGGTCTATCAGGAGATGATGCGCGCAATGTACTGAAGGAAAAGAGCTATATTGAGGCTGTTAACGCCGACTGGCAACGCGCGAGGGCCCTGGGGGTTACAGCCGTCCCTACTCATATCTTTGAAGGGAAAATGTTGGTAGGGTTCGCCTCTTATGATGAATTTATCCATCTCATCGGGAAGGCCCCAAAACAAATTTTCTTCTAGCAATCAGTTCATAACAGAATTAGGCACTGTTCATGACATCTGACAGAGAGCAGCAAGGAGGGGTTGCCGAGTACATTCACTCCCTGAAGGGATCTCCCCGTTTTGGGCCTCAGGTCGTCCACCACGAGAAACTGGCAGCTTGTGATGCCCGATTTGATGAGTTAGCCCGACCGCTTCCCGTGGATCTGGCCGCAGCACTTCGGCAAGCAGGATATCCTCGCTTCTTCAGCCACCAGCAGGAGGCCATTGACCTCATCCGCGGTGGGCAGGATGTAATCGTTGCCACCCCAACTGCCAGTGGCAAAAGCCTGATCTACAATATCCCAGTGATGGAGCGTCTGCTTGAGGATCCCACAGCGCATGCCCTCTACCTCTTTCCGCTGAAGGCCCTTGCTCAAGATCAACTCCGCTGGATAGACGACTTCGCCAGTCTCCTGCCTGTTTTGGGTGAGCGGGTAGCCCTGATCTGCGACGGAGACACCTCGAGCTACCGCCGCCGCAAAATCCGCGAGCAGTCCCCCCGGATTCTGATCACCAATCCCGATATGCTCCACCTCTCGATGCTCGGTTATAACGAGAACTGGGCAGGGCTTTGGCAGGGATTAACCCACATTATCATCGACGAGGTCCACACCTACCGGGGCGTCTTCGGCAGCCACATGGCGTGGGTAATGCGACGGCTCGCTCGGATCTGCGCCAAATTTGGCGCCACCCCTCAATTCATCCTCTCCTCTGCCACTGTCGGCAACCCGAGTCAACTTGCCCGCGATCTCATCAACCGCGAGGTGGTGGAAATCAGCGAGAACGGCGCCCCTCGCGGGGCTCGTCACTTCATCTTCATCGATCCCCTCAACTCCGCAGCCTATGCTGCCAGCCAGTTGCTGGAGGCTGCATTGAAACGCGGCCTGCGCACCATCGTCTATACCCAGTCCCGCAAGATGACTGAACTGATATACATCTGGACCCGGGAACGGTTGGGAGCCCTGACAGACAAGCTCACCTCCTACCGGGCAGGTTTTTTGCCCGAGGAACGGCGGGAGATTGAAGCCCGGCTGACCAGTGGTGAGTTATTGGGGGTAGTATCCACCAGCGCCTTGGAATTGGGTATCGATATCGGCAGCCTCGATATATGCATTTTGGTAGGGTATCCAGGAACTATAATGGCCACGTGGCAGCGCGGCGGCCGTGTGGGGCGACGGCAGCAGGATGCGCTCATTGTGATGGTAGGCCAGGAGGATGCCCTGGATCAGTATTTCTTGCGTCATCCTCGCGATTTTTTTGACCGGGGCGTGGAGTCTGCAGTGCTGAACCCCGATAATTCGGTGATTGCCAAGCAGCATCTGCTCTGTGCTGCGGCCGAATCGCCTATCAGGGCCCATGAGTCGATTGTCGCCACGGATGCGTCCCGGGCTGCAGTGGCCGAGCTGGTGGATGAGGCCGAACTGCTACTGGGCTCTGATGGCCGAACCTGGTACACCGGTCGCAAATATCCACATCGAGACGTTGATCTCAGGGGCAGCGGCCGCTCGTTCGTCATTCGCCAGGACGGTGACGAGGACCGGGAACTGGGACGCATTGATGGGGGGCGCTGTTTGAACGAATGTCATCCCGGCGCCATTTATCTGCACCGGGGCGAAACCTATCTGATCACCAATCTCGATTTGGAGGGCCATGAGGTGACAGCGGCCCGCAAGAATGTCAACTACTTCACCCGGACCATGGGGACAAAGGAAACTGCGATTGTCAAAGTGACGGCTATGGTGGAGCGGCAGTCTCAGAGGTCAGATATTGGCTACAGGATCTCACTTGGCCGGATCAAGGTCACCGATCAGGTAACAGGCTATCAGAGGCGTCTGGTCAGCGGCCATAAGGTGATAGCCACCTGCACCTTGAATTTGCCCCCTACAGTCTTTGAAACCGAGGGGCTGTGGATTGAGATCCCCGCCGCCCTTCAGCATCGGATAGAGGACGCATTGCTTCACTTCATGGGCGGGATCCACGCATTGGAGCATGCGGCCATCGGCATCTTTCCCCTGCTGGTCCTTTGCGACCGCAATGATGTGGGCGGTATTGCTTACCCCTTCCATCCCCAACTCGAAAGACCCGCGGTGTTCATTTACGACGGCCATCCCGGAGGAGTAGGGCTCTGCCGTGAGGCTTTCTCCAAGATCGGTGAACTGCTCGAAAAGTCGCTTGCTGTGATCACTTCCTGTTCATGTGAGACTGGCTGCCCCTCTTGCGTCCACTCACCCAAGTGCGGCTCTGGAAATAGGCCCATCGACAAAGAGGCTGCCCGTCAACTCCTTATCGGGCTGGGGGCTGAGGAGTCCAATGTCGGCTTCGCTCGGGTTGAGATGCAGGAGAAATCCCTTCCGCCGGCTAAACGGGAGGAGGGTGACAGGAAGCCTGCCTCTGTCCAAATCCCAGCGAGGTACGGGGTCTTTGATATCGAGACACAAAAATCGGCGGCTGAGGTCGGCGGCTGGAATCGAGCTGAGGATATGCTCGTGAGTGTGGCGGTGGTCTACGATGCCGGGCTTGACGACTATCTGGTCTTCCGCGAGGGGGAGATCACTCAGCTGATTGCCCATCTAGGCTCCTTCGAGCTGCTGGTAGGCTTCAATAACAAGCGTTTTGATAACCAGGTCCTTTCTGGTTACGGCGTTCACGACCTCGCGGTGCTTCCCACGGTGGATATACTTGAGAAAGTCAAGGAGCGACTGGGCTACCGGCTTAGCTTGGACAATCTAGCCGAGAACACTCTGGGAATTAAGAAATCCGCAGACGGCTTGATGGCGCTTAAATGGTACCGGGAGGGGCGGATCGACAAGATTATCAGCTACTGCCGCCAGGATGTCGAGATGACCCGGAGCCTCTTCCTTTTCGGTTTGGAACATGGCCATCTGCTTTTCAAAAACAAGGCGGGTAGTGTGGTCCGCTGTCCAGTTGATTTTCTCGGCGGTGGTCCAAATGAGAATCGAGGAACCTGACCAGGTCCGTGCTACTTACTGTACGCAGTTGGTGCGCAGACCGGTGCGCACCCCCATTCAACCGAGGCTCAGCGTATGGATCAGAGAACAGGCCTTTTTTAATGGACTACTGTTGAGCTGGAAAATTCAACAGCGGTGGCAAGTGGGCAGAAAATGCTCAGGTCATCGCGTTTGCTCCGCAATTGCAACTGACACGGTAACGAAGATGATGCAACCAAGCGAGAAAACGATTCATAGCTGTTTTTTGAGGTTTCGGAAGATGTTGCGCATCGAAAAGGAGTGGATGCTCTTGAGATCTATCACCTTGCCAACAAGAGCCACCAGTGGGTCGTTCACTTCTGCATCCATATCGTAAATGACCCTTGTCCCATCATCGACTGGTTCGAGGCGCCATTCAGCTACTCCTCCCATATAAACACCATCGTATTTTAAGCAGATGCGGACTGGTTCCTCAACGGATACCACCTGGCAGCAGAACGATCGCCAGCCGTAAGGCCGTATCGTAAACTCGGTCCCTATTAACCCTTGATTTACACGCAGCAGACTAACAAACAATAACCACGGCCACCAATTGGGATACTGAGCAATATCGGCAAGAACTGGCCATATTGTTGCTGGTGAAAGGGGGATGTACGTTTCATCAGCCATCTGGATCGGTATACCCATCACGTCACCTTATTTATCCAAAGGATGGCATCCCCTGGATAAATCAACACGATTTTTGTACAATGATTATTCATCTGCGTATTATACCAGTCAACCCGCTGTCAGCCGAGGATGTTTATGTCTGAATACGATCACCTGAGAAAGATCTTCGAGGCAGCACTGCATCGAATTGACCCCTACCGGATGCTTGTTAACCATGTTCACCTGGAAGGTGACATGTTGGTCGTGGCCTTTGACGGTATGCGGCATGAGGTAAACCTTTCGTCCTACCAAAACATTCTGGTTCTGGGGTGCGGTAAGGCCTCAAGCCGCATGGCCCTGGCCATGGAGACCATTCTGGAAAACCGTTTGAGTGGTGGTCTCGTCTGTACCAAGTACGGTCACACTGAACCGCTTGCCATCATTGAGCAGGTGGAGGCCGCCCATCCCGTGCCGGACGAGGCCGGTGTGCGTGCAGCCAACCGCTTGGCTCAGTTGGCGCAGGAAGCCGATGAGCACACCCTGGTCATTGCCCTGATCTCTGGTGGTGGGTCAGCGCTGCTGCCTGCTCCGATGACCTATACTGACAATGGTTGCGAAGTTGCCCTCACCCTGGCGCACAAACAGGCCGTCACCCGGACTTTGCTGGCTTGTGGTGCCGATATCCGGGAAATCAACTGCCTGCGGAAGCACCTTTCGGCTCTAAAGGGAGGCCGCTTCCTGCAGCTGATAGAGCCGGCCACCTGCCTCTCCTTCATCCTCTCCGATGTTGTGGGTGACCGACTGGATACTATCGCTTCCGGAATAACAGCGGCCGACGACAGCACCTACGATCAGGCCCTGGGTATTATCGACAAATACGGTGTGGCGGAACATCTGCCGGCTGAAGCTCTGCAGGCAATTCGCCTCGGTGCCCAGGGTGCCATCCTCGAGACGCTCAAACCAGGAGATGCCGCCCTTGCCAAGGTGACCAACTTGCTTATCGGCACCAACCACGCGGCGCTCATGGCTGCCTGTGACGCGGCTCGTGACCTGGGGTACAATGTTGCACCGTTGACCTGCCTACTAACAGGCGAAGCACGGGAGGTCGCCAAATTTCTGGCCGGCATAGCCCTGGATGTTC
>CAITZN010000147.1 GCA_903896915.1 uncultured bacterium | reverse complement strand
AGCGGCTGCATTGTAGCTTTTTTCCACAGCATGTTTGAGTGGAGCCTGAATCAGGTATCCATACAGCCCCATCAGCGCTATTGCACCCAGGTGGATGAGAACAAGCGGACCACCCAGATACCATACAGCCACCAGTCCCAAGATCATGAACGGCATGTCGATAAGGGCTGTTATGGAAAATGAGGTGATGAAATCGCGGATGTCTTCAAACTGCTGTAATTTTTTTGAGAAGGCCCCAACTGATTTCGGCCGCACCTCCAGGCGCAAGCCAAGAACCTTTTCCAGTAGCGCCGCCGAAATCACCAGGTTGGCCTTTTTCCCGGCTTCATCGACAAAATAGCCGCGAAGTCCTTTCAGGATGAGCGAGAAGACGTAGACAACTCCGATACCAAAGGAAAGTACCCAGAGCGTCTCAAAAGCCAGGTTGGGGACAACCCGGTCATAGACATTCATGGTGAAAAAGGGGCCGGTGAGCGCGAAGACATTGATAAGTAAAGAGGCCAGGAGGACATCTCGGTAAATCCGCCAGGAAGAAAAGAGCGTGCCCCAGAACCAGTTTTTCTTGTCTGGGCTCATTTGGTAATCGAGTTGCTTGTCCTTGCGGAATTTGGGACGGACAAAAATGGCATGGCCGGTATAGTGCTGTTCAATATCGTCAACGCTGAGGTGCGTCTCGCCGAGCCCGGTTTCCGGGAGTAGCACTATCACCTGCTGCGTCAGGTGATCAATGGAGGCGAGCAGGCAGGCACGCCCACCTTGGAGCAGCAAAATGGCTGGTAGCTCCAAACCATTCATGTTACGGAGCGGTCTTTTCAGGAGCCGCGAGGCCATCCCTACCCGATCGGCCGCACGAGAAAAGATTTCGACGGTGAGACGATTGTCCACCAACGGCAGGCCGGCACACAGAGCGGTACGGGAAACCGGCAGATTATAGAGCTTGCCGAGTTGTACCAAGCAATCTGTCAGCGGATCGTCGAAAGTTGAGGTGGCTATCAACTGTTGCCATTCTTCAGATTTGCGGGGAGGAGCCAGTTCGGTCATTGTCATATAGAGTAAAGGGCGGTTGTAGAGCAATATGCTCGTGTGTTATGATAATTATATCACAAGGAAGTCCGTTGTATCAATAGCCTCAGCAGGAGCCGCAGTTATGTTATTTATCGAAAGGGATACCAACGGCGCTATTGTCGCCATTCGCCAAGGCCAAATGATGCCAGGGCAGGAATCCGCCTCTTTGCTTGATGAGGAGGTGCTCGCTTTTTTCAAATCTTCTGGTGAGCTGGAATTACTCTCGCAACTGTTGGCGCACTCGGATACATCCATTATCCGGGTTTTGGAGGATCTCATAGATCTGTTGATTGACAAAAAAATCATCCTCTTTACCGAGTTGCCAAAGGAGGCACAGGAAAAGATCCAGAGCCGTAAACGACTTCGCACCAAGATAGGCAGTGAAGACCTGATGGTCGATGATATTTTATGAACGATCACGAGCCTAAGTTTGCAATAGGTTCGGGCTGTTGTATATAAAATCCCTGGACCGCATCAATGTGCAGCTTTGCTAAGGTCCTCCACTGGTTTTCGTTTTCAACACCCTCGACGATTACCTTGATGTCGAGACTGTGCGCTACATTGCAGAGGGCGTTAATAAAGAAATAACTGTCGCTTTGCTCATCCCGTAGTTCCCCAGTAATGGCCCGATCGATCTTGACGTAATCAGGCAGGAGCGATTTGAGGTAGCCGAAATGTACTAATCCCTGGCCAAAATGATCGATGCCAAGGTGATGGCCTTGATTTCTGATGACTTCAGAAAATTCTTTGATCAGGCTTGTGTAGCGGAGAGCGCGAAATTCCGGAAATTCGAAGTTCAGCAGAATACCCTCTTGTGCGCAGTGCGCCAATTGTCGATGGAGCCAGGTGACGAACCCGCTGTCGGTCAACGAGAGCGGTGACAGGTTGATTGCAACCCGTAGTGGTGAAAGTTTCTGTAACGGTTGTTCAAAAAGCCGTTCGATGATTATTCGATCAAGAGCCGGCATCAGACCAAGGCGTTCGGCCAAGGGAATGAACATGCCTGCCGACAGGTGCTTGCCTGAGGAATCTATCACCCGGGTGAGAATCTCATGATGCATTATCTGCTGCATATCCCGGTGGCTGACTATCGGCTGGGAGTAAAGGGCGATGGACCGGTTGCCGAGGATATTTTTCAACAACTCTTTCCATTCGCTTTTACCGGCTGAGACCGGGCCATCCCCATCAACAAGAGGCAGGATGACAACTTTGTTGTTGCGATTATATCTGGCGGTGTTCAGGGCGGTGTCGGCTCTTGTCAAGAGTTGACTGAAGGTAGCTGTCT
>CAITZN010000146.1 GCA_903896915.1 uncultured bacterium | reverse complement strand
TGGTGACCCTCGACACCAACAGCCAATCCTATTACCACCAACTGCTGCTGGATTCTGTTTCTGAAGGCGTGCTGACCGTCAACTGCGACCTGGAAATCACCTCGTTCAATCGATCTGCCGAGCAGATCACAGGGTGGGCCATCGAGGATATATTGGGGAAAAATTACAAGGATGTTTTTCCACCGGAGTTTTGTGAAAATCAATGCCTGCTCAGATATTCCATTGAACAGGAAAAGTCATTCATTGCCCACACCGTTTTCATGACCCATAAGGATGGGCGTTTCTTTCCCCTCTCCCTGACCTTATCGCCCCTCTACGACCTTAATGGCAAAGTGATTGGCGGGGTGCAGACCTTCCATGATTGCTCCGATTCTCTCAATAACGCCCTGATTCTTGCCTCGATTGCCGACGGCGTTTTCACTATTGATCATAAACGGATCATCACCTCGTTCAACAGGGCAGCGGAAAGCATCACTGGCTGGAAACAGGAGGAAGTGATCGGCAAGCCCTGCCGAGAGATTTTTCATTCCAGCGTCTGTGGTGACGCCTGTCTTCTGCAGATGGCAATTAACGACAACTGCAGCTACATAGACCGCGCTATTTTCATTAAGGGCAAAGCGGGGAACGCCATCCCGGTAACCATCAGCTCCGCTCCTCTCCTCGATGACTTCGGCAATGTTATCGGCGGCATTGAGACCTTCCGCGACAACACCTCTTCCATCCGCGAGAGTTTGATTCTCGATTCCATTGCCGACGGCGTTTTCACCGTAGACCGCAACTGGAACATCACATCCTTTAACCGTGCTGCGGAGGAGATCACCGGCTGGACCCGCGAGAAGGCCCTGGGCATGTCCTGCTCGGACATTTTCCACAGCTCCATCTGCGGTAAGAACTGCGCGATTGCCGAAAGCCTCTACCTCGGCGTGCCGGTCGCCAATCGTTCCATTACCATCCGCAACAGCCAAGGCGAAAAAATCCCGATCAGCATTAGCGCAGCACCGCTGACTGATCACGAGGGTAACATCATCGGCGGCGTTGAAACCTTTCGTGACCTGACTACCATCACTACCTTGCGCCAGCAACTCAGTCAAAAGTACACCTTTGATGCCATTATTTCCAAATCGGCCACTATGCAGCGATTATTCAATATCCTTCCGGACATTGCCCGCAGTCCCAGCACGGTACTGATCCTCGGCGAGAGCGGGACCGGCAAGGAGTTGATAGCCCGGGCGCTGTACAATACCAGCGAGCGCAAAGACCAACCCTTTGTCATCGTCAACTGCGCGGCCCTGCCGGAAACCCTGTTAGAATCGGAGTTGTTTGGGTATAAAGCCGGAGCTTTCACTGATGCTCGTAAAGATAAAATTGGCCGTTTCGCCGCCGCCGAAGGGGGAACTCTCTTCCTCGATGAAATCGGCGACCTTCCGGGCAGTGTTCAGGTTAAGCTATTGCGGGTCCTGCAGGAAAAAGTTTACGAGCCGTTGGGGTCCAACCGACCGGTCAAGGCTGATGTCCGTATAATTACTGCAACTAACCGTGACCTGCAGGGGCTGGTGCGGGAAGGATTATTTCGAGACGATCTGTTCTACCGTCTCAATGTGGTAAAAATCAGCCTCCCCCCCCTGCGGGATCGCAAGGAAGATATCCCGCTGCTCATTGACCATTTCATCAAAAAGTACAGTGCCCAGCAGAGCAAAGATATTGTTGGCATCTCCAGCGGGGCGCTGGCTATACTGATGCGCTATGATTACCCCGGCAATATTCGGGAACTGGAAAACGTCATAGAATATTCTTTCATTCTCTGCGAAGGCGGTTACATCCAGCCCCAGCATCTGCCGGAGCCGTTTGCCGCAGGTTTCGAGGAGGTCGCACAGAAATCCGCCCGTAACATCGGACCGCAAACGCTTGAGGATATTGAGAAACAAGCGATTGTGCTCAGCCTTGAACGAAACCGATGGAAGAAAATGATGACATGTCGGGAGTTGGCAATATCAAAAGACACGTTGCGACGAAAAATTGAACGCTTCGGTCTCCATAATCCGCTTGCCGATAATGACGAAGAAGACGGATAAACTCTGACGTCAACTTGTCAATCAAGATCAAAAAAAAGGTGCCCCGGAAGATCCAGGGCACCTTTTTTTATCAAGGCAGAGAGTTGCTCAACGCGAAATGTCGGAACAAGTTTCTTGCCTACGATCGCGGTTTTTCGGAAACTATCAACCAGAAGAACTTCGTTTTTTCTCTTGACCGTGCGCTCCTCTCTTCTGCCGATCACACTCTTTCGCCTCCATGCTGGCAGCGAGATCACCCACCGGATGCAAGGTCCGAGGCACGGCCCGGTCCACGCTGGCACTGCAATGGTGATGAATCGAGGCCGGACACCCAGCCACCTCCCAGCAAGGAATGTATTCCAATAATTTCTTCAGCCCTGGAATACTGACCCCCTCCTCATGGATAAAAGTGCGCAGACAAGTAATCCACTGAATGTCATCTGCGGAAAACATCCGTCGATTGCCCACCAGTGTGGGTTGCACCAGTCCTTCCTTCTCGTAGATCCGCAGGGTGCGAGGATGAACATTTAACAACTTGGCAGCGACGCCGATCGGATAAATGGCCACATCTGAACGGATCGCTTGGATTTCGGTTCTTTTTCTTGCCATACCGGTCTCCTAGCGAAGTGGGATGCCGGAGCGAGGCGGTGAACAGTTACTGCGCACCGCCTTACTTTTCGACACAGAGGCCATCAATGATCTTCAGACAGATGACCACGGAACAGCCGTTCTCCCATCATGAACAGAACGCCGCAGAAGGTGAAGCCGGACAGGGTAATGATCCACTCGTGCAGGGTCGGGGAATAAGGAAGAATATGGGGCAGGTTGACAATATTTAATTCGTGAAATCCCGGTATGATCTGGCCAACGATGACCAGGTCGTAGCGCATGACGAAAATGCCGACAATGCTCAAC
This sequence comes from uncultured bacterium, assembly GCA_903896915.1. Classification (GTDB taxonomy): domain Bacteria; phylum Desulfobacterota; class Desulfobulbia; order Desulfobulbales; family Desulfobulbaceae; genus Desulfobulbus. The sequence goes on along the minus strand of CAITZN010000146.1, from coordinate 1,375 downwards.
ATCGATCCAATGGCCATGGCCGGTACATTTTTTGCCCGAACCGCCATGATGATCAGTAGAGGAATGACCAACCCCATAGCCACCTCGCCGTACCAGAAATTATTGGCATAGGGACCATTGATCAGAGCCATAATGGATTCATATTTTCCAGGTTGCTGACCGGTATAACCGGAAATCATCTTCCAGGTGGTAAAAAACAAAATGACGATATAAAGCAGAGCCCCCAGCTTGCCAACCGAGTAGAGCGAATTTTCCAGCTTGGTGCTCATCTTCCAACCATTGATCTTGTATGCTAGCCAATGGAAGAAAATAACAGTAGCGCAACCCGACATCATCGCCGAGGTGATGAAATAGATGGGCATATAGGGACCGTGCCAGAATTCGCGACCGTTGAGCAGGCCGAATACTGCGCCCAAATTGGAATGGGCGGCAACGCCCGAAATAACCCCAAGCATCCCGAGGATTCCAGCGGTTTTGTGTTTTCCGGCTTGAAGCAGGGCGAACTCGATGAGCATAAAAAAGAGGTAGGCGCCGTAGAGGGTGCCCATCCACCAAATATTGGAACTCAAATTTGGAGAAATAACGTTGTAGATCGCCATGCGCCAAGGGTTTTCGATCTCAAAGGCTATAACGAGAAATCCAGCCACGATGGTGGCAATGGCCAAGAAAACGGATCGTTTGGCAATGGGCTTGAAGGCCTCATAGCCAAAGACATGGCCGATGGAGGAGACAAGACACAGACCGGTTGAAGTGACGACAAAAAATACATAGGCCCCGAGCATCAGGCCCCAAGGAATCTCGCGGGTGACGCTGTAGACATGCTCATGACCGGCAAACATGGCATGTATACCAAAAGCAATGCCGATCAAAGTGAAAATCCCCAACAAACCGATGACTCCATTATACACCTTGGAACGGCTGACCACTTCGAGGCCGCCTTCCTGGGGTAAAACCTTGGCTAAAATATTCTGCATGGCACTTTCCTCCATAAACTCTGCAAGCGATCATGGCAGTGATCGTCCCGCATGGGTTGTAGTTTCCTTGAATAGAATCAATTCTGAAAAGATGGACTTCGTTTAGGGTAAATCGCTTTCTTCCCTGACGGACTGTAGAACCGGTTTGATTCTCAGATCAAACAACGTATGGAGCATAGCACCACCCAACCAGATAACGAAAAACAATATAGCTTCCATTTTGCGTCTCCTTGTTCCGGCTTCCCGGACCATTGCGTTTCACCAAGGTTTATTGGCGGATAAAACCTGGTTCTTGGCGTGAACTTCCTGCACCTCCTTTTTGTATGTGCCGCCTACCAAAGAATGGTAGCGGGCCGGGGTTCTTCTTCCCAAACTCTTTGTCTATTTTTTAGCCATAGACC
>CAITZN010000145.1 GCA_903896915.1 uncultured bacterium | reverse complement strand
CATGCCTTTGGCAAACCTGAGCCTGAGGAGATGACGGCCATCGACTGGATCCTGATCTCCAACCATTTTCGTGTACTGGACGCGCAGATCGACCGAACTCGCGAAGGGAACCTCTTCCCTTCGGATCATTACCCCGTAACGGCTGTGCTCGACTGGAAGGCATAGACAATCTCAACAGGGGGGTGCAATGGCGCTCATTCACTGTCATTTTTTTTCACAGGTCCTGGGGCTGATGTCCACCATGAGTGTGATTCTCCCCGACCCCGGGCCGCTTGAGGAGGGCGTCGCTTCAAAAAACAGGCTCACTCGATATCCAACCTTATATCTTCTGCATGGTCTCTCCGATGATCACACCGCCTGGCAACGCCGCACTTCTATCGAACGCTATGTGGAAGGCCTGAACTTGGCCGTTGTCATGCCCGCAGTGCAGCGGAGCTTTTACACGGATATGGTGACCGGCCAGCGCTATTGGAAATTTATCAGTGAAGAAATACCAGCCGTTGCCCGTCACTTTTTTCCGCTCTCCGAGGATCGCGACGAGAACTATGTGGCGGGTCTGTCGATGGGGGGCTATGGGGCCTTCAAACTGGCGTTAACATATCCAGAGCGTTATGCGGCAGCTGCGAGTTTGTCGGGCACTTTGGATGTGGTTCGCTTTGCACAGGCCGAACAAGCGGCAGGCCAGAACGAACTGAAGCATGTTTTTGGTGAAACGGAAAATCTTGCGGACAGCCCGAATGAATTATTCCATCTGGCCTCGCAACTAGTCGAACAGGGTAGGGCACGGCCCAGCTTGTATCAGTGGTGTGGAACGGAGGATTTCCTGTATGCGGACAATGTGCATTTTCGTGATCATGCAGAGTCTCTGGACTTGGCGGTGACCTACGAAGAAGGACCGGGTGGGCATGACTGGTCCTGTTGGGATGCGCAAATTCAACGGGTATTGACCTGGTTGCCGGGCATTGGTAAGCAATAGACGGTCCAACTCTTTGAAGTCCTCAGCGTATCCCCGGATACAGGTGTCCGGGAGAGGTGATGCTATCTCTTCGTCCCTATAGCCTTGTACTCCCGCCATTGTACTATCTCCAGAACAGTTAGGAGTTGTTCTATGACCATTCCAGCATATAAAAATCCGGCACTGCCCGTTGCGGAACGCATCGAAGATCTCCTGAGTCGCATGACCCTTGAGGAAAAAGCCGGGCAATTGAATCAGTGGTACAATCTCGGCCCGGATCAATATGAGCAGGTACGCAGCGGTGAGATTGGTTCTGGTTTGCTGGCCAACAGCTCTACGGCTGGCAACAATCGCCAGGAACGGGTTTTTGCCAAGGGTATCAACGAAATCCAGAAAATAGCGGTCACTGAATCCCGTCTGGGAATCCCTTTGATCTTCGGGCGAGATGTGATTCATGGCTATCGAACGGTCGCCCCAATTCCTCTCGGGATGGCTGCCACCTGGTCACCCGAGCTGATTGAAGCCGCTAACACGATCGCTGCCAAAGAAGCGCGAGCCGACGGTATCCATTGGGGATTCTCGCCCATGCTCGATATCGCCCGCGACCCGCGTTGGGGGCGAGTCGCCGAGGGGTTTGGTGAAGATCCTTTTTTGGTAGGGCAACTGGCTGCCGGGGCTGTACGAGGCTTTCAGGGCAATGATACGGATGCAATACCCCAACAGTTCCCCGCCGATCGTATCGTCGCCTGCGCCAAACATTTTGTCGGTTACAGCGCAGCGGAAGGCGGACGAGATTACAACACCACTGAAATCACCCTCCATACCCTGCATAACATCTATCTGCCACCTTTCAAGGCTGCGATACAATCGGGGTGCGCTACTGTCATGAGCGCCTTTCATGATATCGGCGGAATCCCGCTTTCCGCCCATCGGTATTTGCTGGGTGATGTGCTTAAGGAACAGTGGGGGTTCGCCGGTTTTATCGTTTCCGATTGGGGTGCGGTAGGGGAATTGATCAATCATGGGGTCGCAGCCGACGACTCGCATGCTGCTGAGCTGGCCTGCAATGCCGGGGTGGATATGGACATGTCCACGATGGTGTATCTGAAGAACCTGCCCGATCTGGTCCGAGCCGGCAAGGTCTCCGAGGCGCGTTTGAACGATGCTGTGGGCCGGGTGCTCCGGATCAAGTTCGCGGTTGGCCTCTTTGAAAATCCTTACGCCGACCCGGATGCATCACAGGCTGTCCATCTCTTGCCCGAATCGCTCGCCACTATCCGTCAGTTAGCCGCCAACAGCATGGTGTTGCTAAAAAATAACGGTGTGCTGCCGCTTAGTTCAGATGCAATTACCCTCTGTCTGAGTGGACCGCTGGCAGACCAGCGCCAGGCGCTGTTCGGATGCTGGACTCCCGACGGTCAGGAGGAAGAGGTGACCACACTGAAAGAGGCAATTGCTGGCAGATTGGGACCAGAAACCCGGCTGCACTATTGTGAATTGACGGATGATGCCATTAAGCTGGCACGTGCAAGTGATGTACTGATCCTCGCCATCGGGGAATCGGCTGGCCGTTCGGGCGAGGATAACTGCACGACCACCATCGAGTTGCCTGCTGGCCAGGAGGCACTGGTCGAAGCAGCCCGTTGCATGGAAATCCCCATCGTTGTCGTCGTTTTTGGCGGCCGCCCGTTGAACCTCACTCGGGTGACAGACTGGGCCGACGCGGTCCTGTTTGCTTGGCATCCCGGCATCACCGGCGGGCTGGGAGTGGCCGATATCCTTTTCGGGGATGTGAATCCATCCGGGCGATTGCCTATCACCTTTCCTCGCTCAACGGGGCAAATCCCGCTGTACTACAACCATCCTCCTACTGGAAGGCCGATGGTTGCCAATAGTCGTCGTCATTCCCGCTACGTTGATTCACTCGATTCCCCGCTCTTCCCTTTCGGCTTCGGGCTGTCGTATACAACCTTCGAATATGGCAATCTGCGTACGTCTCCGGCTTCTGAAGTGCCGGAAATTTCTGTCACTGTCGAGGTGACAAACACCGGCAACCGGGCCGGGACAACCGTCGCGCAATGTTATGTGCGGGATAGTGTTGCCAGTGTGGCACGTCCGGTGCGAGAGCTGAAAGGATTTGAGCGTGTTCACCTTCAGGCTGGTGAAACGAAAACCATTCTATTTCGTCTCGGCCCAGAGGCACTTTCCTATCTGGATGACAACGGCAATGAGGTTCTTGAACCTGGTCGTTTCCAGGTTTGGGTAGGCGGTGACAGCAATGCCGGATTGGGCACGGAATTCGAGATCACCTCTGATGGGAGTATTGATTGAATTTTGCTCCCGGACTTCTTGGGGGATTACAGGATGATCTGTAATCCCTCGGGCTGTTTCGGTTGAGCAGGGGAGGGGATGGGCGGTCGTCCCCTTGGTAATCAGATTGAAAGGTATTCTCTGTAGTATCGGCAGTTTTTTTTGCTTGTACCCTCGTTGTAAAGACATACCGCCTGAGAAACGGTTTTGGTTTCCAGTTTATCTTCGAACCAATCCTTCACCGCTTCTCTGTCCATTCCCTTCTTAAAGCATTTGTAGTTTT
>CAITZN010000144.1 GCA_903896915.1 uncultured bacterium | reverse complement strand
GCTGGCACGAAACTGCCGATGTGTGCCATGAGAACGATAAGCGCTGTCTGGCGAAGCACGGTGGACTTGCCGGCCATGTTCGGCCCGGTAATAATCAACAGTTCGTTGCTCTCTTGATCCAGATGGACATCGTTGGGCACAAATCTTCCCGGCTCTAGCGTACGCTCTATTACCGGATGTCTTCCTTCTGTGATGGTGATGTTCCTCGTCGTATTGATCAGCGGTCTGCAGTAGCGGTAGCGGGTGGCAATTTCGGCGAGACAGGTGAGAACATCGATTTGGGCGAGTCGACGTGCTGTCGCCAGGAGACGCTGATTATTTTCGGCCAGCTCTGTCCTGATTTCGAGGAAAAGAGCGTATTCGAGTTCCAGTCGTCTTTCCTGGGCGTTGGTGATAGAGTTTTCCAGTTCCTTAAGGTCTGGGGTGATAAAACGCTCGGCATTAACAAGGGTTTGTTTGCGGATAAAATACTCGGGTACTGCAATGGCTTGGCTGCGGCTGATCTCGAAATAATATCCAAAGACTTTGTTGTAGCCGACTTTTAACTTGGCTATACCGGAATGCTCACGTTCTCTGGCCTCCAAGTCAAGGATCATTTTTTTGCCGTCTCGGAGGAGCAGGATCAGGTGATCCAGTTCGGCGTTGAATCCTTCGCGGATCAATCTACCCTCCCTCAGGGAGATTGGTGCATCATCACGAATGGCACGGTCAATGAGGGTATGGAGATCGGCTAAAACATCGAAATCCACTGCCATGGTTTGCAACAGCAGGGAAGAGCACTCCGTCAACATTTGTTGCAGTGCCGGTAATTGTGTTAGAGACGTCTTGATGGCGCTCATGTCTCTAGCGTTGCCATGGCCGAGCACCAGGCGGCTGCACAAGCGTTCGATGTCGTATACGGAGTCGAGCAACATCCGCATGTTTTTTCTGGTTTCGGTTTTGCTGATCAGCTCTTCGACACCGTCAAGCCTGGCAAGGATGTTCTCACTGTTCTGAAGGGGGAAAAGTAACCATCTTCGCAGCAAACGAGCACCCATAGGTGTGGCGGTAAGGTCGAGAATTGCCAAGAGTGAACCTTCTCTCCGCCCCCCGATAAGGGTTTCGGTGAGTTCGAGATTGCGGCGGGAAGCATCGTCAATGATCAGCGAGCCGGTATTGTTGAGGGGACTGATCTGTTTGATGTGGGCAAGTTCTGATTTTTGCGTTTCCCGCAGGTAGAGCAACAGGGCACCGGCGGCATTGATCGCGGTAGTGTATGTATCGCAGCCAAAACCAGCTAGATTGGTGGTGTGGAAATGTTCAGTCAGCGTTGTCTTTGCTGTTGATGTCTCGAAATGGAAATCAGGACGGGTGGTGAGGCAAAGTTTGCCAAGCTGGATGGTCAGGAGATCAGTCAGGGCAGAAGAGTGTTCCATCTCTGATTGCGCCAGGAGAAGCTCTGCAGGTCGCAGACGGGTAAACGCATCAACCAGGGGAGAGGTGTTCAGCGGTGAGAAGGTCACTTCGGTGATCTGAAAACGGCCGGTTGAAATATCAAGAAAGGCCAGGCCGGCAAGGTGTTCCTTCGCTGATTTGCGACTGATCGAGAGGGCACAGACATAGCAGTCCGTTTTGGCATCGAGGAGCTGGTCATCGGTGGTGACTCCTGGAGAGACCACACGGACAACCTCGCGTTTGACAATGCCTTTGGCCTCCTTGGGATCCTCGGTCTGCTCACAGATAGCAACACGATAACCGGCCTTGATCATCTTGCCGAGATACCCTGTCAACGCATGGTACGGTACACCGCACATTGGGATTTTGTTGGCGTCTTCCTTGTGGCTTCGGGAGGTTAAGGTAATGCCGAGCACCTTTGCGGCGATAACGGCATCGTCAAAGAACATCTCGTAGAAATCGCCCATGCGATAAAAAAGAATAGTTCCTGGATGTTGTTCCTTGATCTCCAGGTACTGTTGGAGCATGGGGGTTATTTTCAGAGGGTTGTTCATAGCGCAGAGGGAATTTCGAAAAGACTGGCCCGCAGTTCATCGCCGGCTTCCAGGATGGCATAGGTACCCGGAGCGCCGTAGCGGCTGGTTGCTTGAAAACTTCCCGGATTGAGAACAAGAGTTTTGCCATGGTAATGACAGGCGGGTTTATGGGTGTGACCGTAGATCATGCAGTCAGCCTCGGGGAAGAGATTCCAGAGTGCGCCTTCGATGTCATGCCCCAACTGGGCGCCATGAGTGAGGCCTATAGTGTAACCGTTGAGTGTGAAAAGCAACTGTTGCGGATGGCATGATCGGACACGGCTGTCGCACATGTTGCCGTGTACCGCGTAGAGAGTTTTCCCTGAAAATACCTCCAGCAGCGACAGATTGGTAAGATCGCCGGCATGGATGATCACCTCACAGGTATGGAAACACTGTTTGATCTGTTTGCGAAATAGTTCGTCCGGTTGAATCAGGTGCGTGTCTGAAAGCACCCCTGCTCTGATCAACATGCATGGCACACTGGGTTATGGTTGAAAGATTGCGTACAATGTATAGAAATTTTTTGTTGAAAACAATAAAAGACCATGATAGCGGTTCATAATTATGTGGGATGCGCAGGAAGCTGTTGCAAAAAACAAGGCTTTAACGTAACATATTTCGCTTCAAATTTACCGATAAATAAAGAGTTAAGGACTAATCTATGTTTACAGCTTCAGATTTGCGGAAAGGGTTGAAGATTCAGATTGATGGTGAACCCTATATTGTCACTGAATTCGATTTCTCGAAACCGGGGAAAGGCCAGGCTCTCTACCGGACCAAGATGCGCAACATGATAACCGGGATTCAGTTTACCCAGACCTACCGTTCCAACGACAAATTCGACCGACCGAATCTGGAAGAGCGGAACATGCAGTTTCTGTATGCCCAGGATAATGAATACCATTTCATGGATACGGTCTCCTTTGAACAGATCTTTCTGACCAAAGAGCAGCTGGGAGACAATCTCAGTTTTCTGATCGACAACATGGAAGTGCAGGTGCTGTTTTTCGGAGATAGGCCCATTGACGTCACCTTGCCCACCTTCGTCAATCTGGAAGTGACGGTTGCCGATCCACGGGCCAAGGGCGATACCTCGGGTACGGATACCAAGCCAGTAACGGTGCAGACCGGTTTTCAACTCCAGGTTCCTCCTTTTGTCGAACAGGGGGATAAAATCCAGATTGATACCCGGACAGGGAGCTACATCACCCGGGTTAAAGAATAAGCGGGCATGCTAACGCCCTGGGGCCTGCAGCAACGATCGAACCTGCTGCAGGCAACCCGTTCTTTTTTCATTGAACGGGCCTATATTGAAGTCGATACCCCTCTCCGTCTCCCCGTACTGCTCCCGGAATCCAATCTTATCCCCTTCACCAGCGAAAACTGGTTGTTGCATACTTCTCCCGAGCTGTGCATGAAAAGGCTTCTGGCCAGGGGCTGTACTCAAATTTTCCAGATATGCCATTGCTTTCGCAAAGAGGAATCCGGGCGGATACACCAGCCGGAATTCACTATGCTCGAGTGGTACCATGCAGGCTGGAATTATTTTGATTTGATGCAGGAATGCGAGGCATTGATTGCCGCGCTGTGCCGGATTTTTCCGCAAATGCCGGGTATTGATTGCGATGGCAAACTCTGTTGGCGGGGATGCCGGGTTGCCTTGACACCACCCTGGGACCGGCTGACCGTGGCTGACGCCTTTCGGCAGCATGCCGGTGTCGATGTGGATGAGGTGCTGGACCGCGGTATCTTTGACGAGGTCCTCGTCACCGAGGTGGAGCCGCATCTCGGCTTGGACCGTCCTGTTTTTCTCTACGATTATCCTGTCGAATTGGGTTCGCTTGCCCGTTGCAACCCGAAAAATCCCCAAGTGGCGGAACGCTTTGAGTTGTATATAGCCGGATTGGAACTGGCGAATGGTTTTTCTGAATTGGTTGATCCCCAAGAACAGCGGCATCGGTTTTCTCTGGAAATTGAACGGTTGCAGGCGGCGGGAAAGAATGCGGCCATGCCAGAAAAATTTCTAAAGGATCTGGCTTCGGTCGGCGCGACGGCAGGAATTGCCTTGGGGCTGGACAGGTTATTCATGCTGCTCATGGGGAGCACCAGTCTTGCAGAGGCTATACCGTTTGTCCCCGATGAATTGTGATAGGCTTATTTTGCCACGTCGCCATGCTCAGCGAAAATGTTTGGTCATTAGGGTACAGCCTTATTGGATGCTTCGCTTTTGGCACCATTTTTAATGGAGTCTCCGTTTGGCTGGCTCTTCTTCGTCAACATGTGATACCTGTGCAGCAGTATGGCTTTTCCTATTGATGAGATTATTGCAACCCTGGATCGTGAGGTCAGTGGCTACCAGGTTCCGGTCGTCGATTTAATCGCTGCCCAGACGCGCGACCCTTTCAAGGTGCTGGTGGCGACCATACTTTCGGCCCGAACTAAGGATGAGGTGACAGCGGCAGCCTCCCGGCGGCTGTTTGCCCGGGCCGGCAATGTTATTGAATTGTCCCGGCTGACAGCGAGTGATTTGGAGAAGATTCTTTATCCTGTTGGTTTCTTCCGCAATAAAGCAAAGTTTCTTAGCGAATTACCCGCAGTTCTCCAGGAACGTTTCGGCGGTGTCGTTCCATACGATATTGATTCGCTGCTCACTTTGCCGGGCGTGGGTCGCAAGACCGCAAATCTTGTCGTCGCGGTGGCCTTCAATAAACCCGCGATATGCGTAGATACCCATGTCCACCGCATCATGAATATCTGGGGATACGTGCAGACCACAACGCCGTTACAGACCGAGATGGTCTTGCGGCAAAAATTACCTGAGCAATATTGGATTCGTATTAATGCAATTCTGGTGGCCTTTGGTCAGGGACCATGCAAGCCGCTGTACCCCCATTGTGACCGTTGCGTCATTGCGGCATTGTGCCCTAAAATTGGAGTGAAACCACGTAAAACGGATGGGAAGGCAACGGTGCAATCTGGAAAAGCGAAGAAATTTGTATCTTGGAATGTCAACGGCATTCGGGCCGCATTAAAAAACGGCTTTCTAGAGGTGCTTGGCGATATTGATGCCGATATTTTTGCCTTACAGGAGATCAAAATACAAGTAGATCAGTTGCCCGATGAGCTGAAGACTGTTCCGGGATATCAGACTTTTTGGCACCCCGCCCGGAAAAAAGGGTATGCGGGAACCGCAATTCTAAGCAAGCTTGTCCCTCTTCGAGTTCTTCACGGGATGGATTGTCAGGAGTTTGATAACGAAGGGCGGGTGCTGACCCTTGAGTTCCCGGATTTTTATTTCGTCAACGTGTACTCTCCCAACGCCCAGCCCGAACTGAAGCGGTTGGCCTTCAAACTGGATTTCAATCGGGCCTTGCTTGTCTTCTTGGATCGTCTCCGCAAGGAGAAATCGGTGGTGTTGTGCGGCGACCTGAACGTGGCCCATAAGGAGATCGATCTCGCCAATCCCAAGGCAAATGTCAAGAACCCCGGTTTTTCAGAACAGGAACGAGCGTGGATGGACGAAATGACCGCTGCCGGCTATATCGATACATTCAGGAAATTCGATCAGTCACCTGAACGCTACACCTGGTGGAGTTACCGCTTCAGTG